>CAZRXE010001069.1:0-9895 GCA_964603695.1 uncultured Heliomicrobium sp. | reverse complement strand
GATTCGCCGCCGCTGATTAACGTCACCGACCCGATCATTCTTTCCACCATTGTTGACGGCACGATCCTGGTTGTGCAGGCCAGCCGCTCGACGCGCGATATGCTGCGGCGTTCGCGGCAGGAACTGGCCGGTGTGGGTGCTAAAGTGTTCGGCGTGGTTCTCAACAATGTGGACATCAAACGCGACGGCTACGACGAGTATTACTATTACCGTTATTACTCGAACTACGCGCAGGATGCGAAGCAGAACGAGGCTTGATTCGGAAGCCGCCGCGTTTTGATGAGTTAAAATGCGGCGGCTTATTGACGGGCTTTCGTGTTCGGCTTATCATCCGCGCGCTTTCGCCCCAGTGCCTCTTTGATCGTTGATGTGACACCTCACTGAACGTCGCGTCTTCGCATTCGCTTCGACCCCACAATCCACAATCATCAATCTTACTTTTTCTAAAAACGTGTCTCGTTCTATGCCAATTAGTCGCGATGAGCAGCGCCGTAGCGCCGCCTGGGACATTCTTGCCGGGCCGCGCAATTACCTGACGCTGATCGTCACGCAATTCATCAGTTCGTTGTCGGCATTGGCCACGGTGTGGTTGCTGACGCGGTTGCTGGGCGCCGGCGGCTACGGGCAAGTCGCCGCCTTGATTGCTGCGGCATTTCTGATTGCCACCGCCGCCTTGAATTGGAGCGCGATGTCGCTGGCCCGCATCGGCTGCGAAGAGTTCGTCGAAACCGGTCGCCTGACCCAAACTTTTTGGACGCGAACCTACCTGTTGGCACTGAACTGGCTGCTCATTCTGGCAACCGCACCGTTCTGGCAGCCGTTGTTGGCCAACCGGCTGCACCTGACGCGCGAAGCGCAGTTTCTGCTTTTCGCTTATCTGGCGGCGCTTTCCTTGTTCGGCCACGTGCAACACGCGCTGATGGGCGCGAAGCTGCAATCGCTGTCAGGACGATTGCAGGCCGCCGAACGTCTGTTGATTCTGACCGGCGCGGCGCTGCTGTTTTGGAAAGGCGGATCGGTCGTCGGAGTCATCGCCGTTCAAGCAGTCGGTTCGCTTTGCGCGTCGCTCGTCGGTTTGTGGCGGCTGCGCCGGTTGATTGGCCGTCCGGTCTTGCTGAAGCCCGTATTGTTGCGCCGCGTTTTGCTGTTTTCCTTGCCGCTCATTCCGCAGTCCTTGATCGGTTATTTTTCCACGAATTATCTGGATGCCTGGTTCATTCAGCACTACCTTTCGGCGGCGGACCTGGGCGTATATTCGATTGCTTATCAATTGACGGGAACGGTCATGCAGTTGCCCGTGTTGGTCAGCTCGCTGTTGCTGCCGATGTTCACCACGCTCGAAGTCCGGCAGGGGAATCGGCAATTAGATCGTTACATGCGCGAACTGCTGCCGGTGATGAGTTTGGGTTGGGCTTTGGCCGGAACGCTGGTGACCGGATTGATAGTGTTACTGTTGCCTCTGGTCTTCGGCGAGCAGTTCGCTGCGGCCGCACCGTTGATGTGGCCGCTGATGGCGGCCGGTGTGATTGTCGGGCCGATGTCCATGGGTTATGGCCCGCTACTCAACGCAAAGTCCGCCACAATGGCCATTGCCGTCGGAGCGGTGGCCGGAGCCGCAACTAATGTTCTGCTTAATTTCTTGCTGATTCCGCGTTGCGGTTTGTTGGGTTGCGCTTGGGCAACGGCTTTTTCTTACCTGGTAAATTTGTTGGTCGGAGCATTTTTGCTCCGGCGCTTGCACGGTTTGAGCGGCAGTTGGGCGCTGGATGCGGTTTTGCCGTTGATGGGCGGCGCGGCGCTGGCCGGAATTACAGAACGACACGAACTGCCGTTGTTGTTGACATTGGCGCTGATCGCGATGCTGGCAATTTCCCGGCGCGGCGATTTGCGGCGAGAAACCCAACGGCTGAATCGCCTGTTTGCAAATAAGTTTGCCGCGAAAGCGATGGTTGTTTGAAATGAAAGTTTGCCAAATTAGCACTACCGGTTTTGATGGTCACTACTATGCCAGCCTGGCGCGCGGATTGGCTGCGGCAGGCGCTGAGCAGTTGTTCGTTTCGTTGCGCGAACCACGTCCGCCGGCCTGGCTGCGAGAGCTTCCATCGGCCGACTACATTTCTTTGAATGCCGCCAACCGCAGGCAGTATCCGGTGGCAACATTGCGACTGGCCGCGCTGTTGCGACGCGAAAAGGTAAGCATTCTTCAAACGCATTTATTCGATGCGGGGGTTGTCGGATTGCTAGCTGCGCAATTGGCCAGCACTCCCAGACGGTTTGTCGCGCGGCATCATCTGGATGAAACCTGGTTGCTCGGCACGCGCTGGCACGTGGCATTGGATCGTTGGATGGCCAGCCGCGCCGATTGTGTGATGGTTCCTTCCGCCGCCGTGCGCGAACACATGATGGCGCACGAAGCTTTGTCCGGGGACAACGTCGAAGTCATTCATTACGGGTTCAATTTCAATTCGATGACCGCTTCTGACGAAGATGCGCTGCGTGTGCGTCTTGAATTCGGCTTGGAGAACAGTTTCGTGCTGGGCTGCGTCGGACGCTTTTTCAAAAACAAAGGCCACGTTTATCTCTTTCAAGCGGCGAAGGAATTGACGCGCGAGATTCCAAACCTGCGCATATTGCTCCTGGGCGACGGCGACCGCGCGATGATCGAAGCGATGGCGACTGAGCTTGGCGTGCGAGAGCAGGTAGTTTTCGCCGGGTATCGCAAGGATGTCGCCGCTTGTATGAAGTCCATGGACATTCTGGTGCATCCGTCGTTGTCCGAATCCTTCGGACAGGTGTTGGTCGAAGCCATGTGCGTGGCCACGCCGGTCATTGCCACGCCTGTGGGCGGCGTGCCGGAAATCATCCAGCACCAACAAACGGGATTGCTTGTGCCGCCGAAAGATTACGCCGCATTGACCGCTGCCATCAGCGAACTCCAGGCCGACCCGCAACGGCGCGCGCAATTGGCCGTCGCCGGACAACAAAGCGTGCTGGAAAAATTCGCCGTCGAAAAAATGGTTCAGCGTTACGTTGAAGTTTATCAGCGCCACGAGCGCGCATTGTCGGACAAGGGAAGGTCGTATGTCGCAACCCAGATTTGAAGCTTCACCCGCATCGGACAAGGCCCGCGCGCAATCGCCTTATTGGGGCGAACACGTCGCGCGTTACCGCTTTGCCGCGCCGCAATTGACGGCGCGTCGCGTGCTGGACATCGCCTGCGGAACGGGCTACGGCATGCCTGTGTTGCAGGCGTCTGCGCGCAGCGTCATCGGCGTGGACATTGACTGGGAAGCCGCGCGCAAAACGCAGACGGAGATTGCCGCGCTCGGCAATGGCCGCGCTCTGGTGATGTTGGCCGATGGCTGCCGATTACCTTTCGCCGACGCGAGCTTTGACGCGGTGACTTCCTTCGAGACGCTGGAGCATTTGGAAAACCGTCCGCAGTTTCTGGCCGAATTACGCCGCGTGCTGTCGCCGCAAGGGCTTTGCATTCTTTCGACTCCCAACGCGCATTACACGCAACCGATCAACGGCAAGCCTCGCAATCCTTATCACATTTACGAATACACGCCGGCGGAACTGCGCTCCGAACTGGCCAGACAGTTCGAGGTGTCGGAGATGTTCGGGCAAATGCTGGACGCGCGCTTCACCATTCCGCCGTTTTGGGAAGCGCAACAAAGTTTGCCGCGCACGCCCGGCGTGCAAGCGCAATTGCTGGCCTGGCGCGCGCTCAACAAACTGCCGGTTTCCTTGCGCGAAGGAATCAGCCGGACGATCTGGAGACGACCGTTTTATCCGGCGGAAACCGATTACCATTTTGATGCAAAGACCATTGAGACAGCGCCCGTGGTCGTGGCGATTTGCCGAGCGGGAGGAAGAAACTGATGTCGCAGCCTCTGGTTTCCGTCATCATTCCCAATTACAACTACGCGCGCTTTTTGCCGCAGGCCGTGGACAGCGTGCTTCAGCAAACCTATTCGCGCGTGGAAGTGATCGTCGTGGATGACGGTTCGCAAGACGATTCCGCAGCGGTGCTGGCCGCTTACGGCGACCGCATTCGTTTCTTTCGACAGGAAAACAGTGGTGTGACGGTGGCGCGCAATCGCGGGGCGTTTGCCGCCGCCGGCGAATACCTGGCGTTTCTGGACGCGGATGATTATTGGCTGCCGACGAAGTTGGAACGGCAAATGGAGCTTTACCGGCGCGACCCGGAGTTAGGCTTGACGCATTGCGGCGTTGAAGAGTTCGACAATGAAGGCCGTCAAGGCTGCTTGCCGGCGCGGCGTTTGGATGGAATGGAAGGCTGGGTGGCGCGCGAACTGTTGCTGTTTGAACGCGCGGTGATTTTGGGTGGCGGCAGCGGCTTGATAATGCCGCGCGCGTTGTTTGAAGAAGTCGGCGGGTTTGACCAACGGCTTTCGACTTCCGCCGATTGGGAATTGTTTTACCGGCTGGCCTTACGGCGGCGCGTGGGCTTTGTGGCTGAGCCGCTGGTTCGTTACAGGATTCATGGCGCGAACATGCACGGCAACTTGGCGGCGATGGAACGCGATATGTTGCTCGGTTACGGCAAAGCTTTTGACGATCCGGCGGCGAAGTTTGCGCCGCTGCGTCGTCGCTGTTACGGCAATTTGTATATGACGCTGGCCGGTTCCAGTTTTCGCGCAGGGCAGTATGCGAAAGCCGCCGCGCATGCTTGTCGGAGTTTCTGGTTTGCTCCGACGCGGGCGACGCATTTGTTGGGAATGCCTGTGCGTTGGTGGCGGCGGACGATGGACGGGCAACGCTTGAGGAGCGAACACGGACAATGACGCACACACTTTATCTTTGTTATTTCGGCGTGCGCGAACCGCTGGTGCAAACGCAGGTGCTGCCTTACCTGCGCGAACTGGCGGCGGGCGGATTGCGCGTCAGCCTGCTCACTTTTGAACCGCAACTGAACGAACGCTGGAACGAAGAAACGATTACCGCCACGCGCGCCGAGTTGCAGCAACAGGGAATCAGTTGGCATTTGCTGCCGTATCACAAACGGCCTTCCTTGCCCGCCACGTTGTACGACATCTGGTGCGGCGCGAAGTTCGCGCACGCGCTGGCGCAACGCGAAAACGTCCAAGTGCTGCACGCGCGCGCACACATCGCGGCGGCAATGGGCGCGCTAGCGAAATTCGGTCTGGGAAAAGGCCGTTTGAAACTGGTCTTCGATATTCGCGGCTTCCTTCCCGAAGAGTACACCGACGCGGGCATTTGGCCGGAAAACGGCTGGCTTTATCGTGGCGTGAAGCGCGTCGAACGGCGATTGCTGGGGGCTTCGGATGCGTTCGTGGTGTTGACGAACAAAGCGCGCGAGATTTTGTTTGCCGACGGCAAGGACACACGGCCTGTGGAAGTCATTCCTTGCTGCGTGGATTGGCAGCGATTCCGCCGGCCGCAAAGCGGGAGCAGGGAAGCGCGACGCCGCGCGCTGGGTTTCGACGGTCGTCGCGTGCTGGTTTATGTCGGTTCCTTCGACGGCTGGTATCTGAGCGAAGAAATGCTGGATTTCTGCGCCGAGGCGCACCGGCGCGATTCGCGCAGCTTTACCTTGATTTTGACGCAACGCGACGTGGAGCAAGTGCGCAGCCGTTTATCCGCCAAAGGCATTCCGGCGGAAGACTGTTTGGTTACGTCCGTCGCGCCCGCCGAAGTGGCGGAGTACCTTTACGCCGCCGATGTCGCGCTGTCTTTCATCAAACCTTGTTATTCCAAACAATCTTCTTCGCCAACGAAAATCGCCGAATATCTGGCCGCCGGGCTGCCTGTCATCAGCAATGCGGGCATAGGCGATTTGGACGAACTGATTCTGGGCGAGCGCGTTGGGGCGATTTTGCGAGAGTTCACGCCGGAAGCTTACGCCCGCGCGCTGTCGGAGATCGAAGCTCTGGGCGAGCCGGAAGTCTTCCGCGCACATTGCCAAACCGTCGCGCGTGAATGCTTTGATTTGCAGAACGTTGGCGGGCCACTTTACCGGCGGCTTTACGAACGATTGCTGAACGGAGAATGTCGTTCAGAGTTCACGCTTCAGCGTGTCTGAACGAAAACACGATGCCGAGAGATACCGATCTGCCATTTGCGTTGGTGATGTTGGTTTGCCTGGCGGGGCTGGGATGGCTGTTGCTGTCTTTCACCCGGCAACACCGCGAAACCTTGCGCACGCAGGCTTACATTTTCCTGGCGGCTTTCGCCGCGCGCTTTGTGCTTTCGGTGGTGATTTACGAATTCGATTTGGTGCGCGTGTTGGGCGATGAAGACGGCAGCGGTTGGTACAGCGGCGTGGTGCTGGTTGAGTTTTGGAAGCAACGGCATCTGGATTTGCTGGATTTGCCGTTGGCGCTGGCTCGGGCCTTCCAGGAACAAAATCGCGGGTACGCTTATTTGCTCGGCGGGATGTTTTACCTGACGGACGCGCCCGCGCGATTGCCCGCCGCCGCGCTAAATTGCTTTTTCGGCGCATTGACTTGCGTGTTCGCTTATCGCATTGCGCTGAGTTTGTTTTCGCCCTGGGTGGCGGTGCGTGTGGGGTGGACGGCGTGCTTCTTTCCTTCATTGCTGGTGTGGTCGGCGCAAACGGTCAAAGAGCCTGTCGTGATTTTGCTGGAAACCGTTGCCTTGTATGCCTGTGTGCATTTGAAACTGTCCGGTTTCACGGTGCGCTACATTCTGTTGTGCGGGCTGGCGATCATTTTGTTGCTACCGTTTCGATTTTACGCGGCGTATCTGGCCGCCGCAGCAGCCTTTCTGGCATTGGCGATGCCCGCGCTGAGCAAGCAAAAGTCTTCGGTTTTTGCCGGGCTGGCCATTGCCGGATTGCTGATTCCGCTGGCGATTTCTTCCGGCGCGCTGGCGCGTAACGAGGCGCAGTTCGAGCGTTTCGACGTCAGTTACATCAGCACTTTCAGACGGGACATTGCTTACAAACAAGGCTCCGGCGTGACCAGCAATTATGACCTGCAATCTCCGACGGGATTTTTGTTGGGCGTGACGGTGGGCGGCGCGCATTTATTGCTTGCGCCTTTTCCCTGGCAATTGGGCGGCGCGAGCTTGCGAATGCTGCTGACTTTGCCGGAGATGTTGGTTTGGTGGTGGTTGTTTTTCTGGGGCATCGTGCCGGGCTTTTGGCTGGCGGTGCGCCGTCGCTTCGGAGAAATTCAGCCATTGCTGATTTTCATCGTTGGCTTGGGGCTACTTTATAGTTTGTTGTTCGGCAATGTCGGATTGATCGTGCGTCAGCGAGCGCAGTTGCTGCCCTGGCTGCTGATTTTTGCAATGGTCGGATTGGAGTATCGCCGGGAGCGCCGCCGCGAGCGACAGGCACGGCGCGGCGCGGGACAGGCTTATAAGGTGCGGCCTCAAGTTATGTCAAGACTTTAAGGCAGGAGCGTTATGCGAATTCTTATTACGGGTGGAGCTGGATTTATCGGCAGCCGGTTGGCGCGGCGGATGCGACAGGACGGGCATGCCGTCATCGTCTATGACAATTTGTTGGTGCAGGTTCACGGCGAACAGCCACACCCTGACTTGCCGGAATGCGAAACGGTTTGGGCTGATGTCCGCGACACCGAACGTCTGGTGCAGGCGATGAAAGGGGTTGAGGCCGTTTACCATCTGGCAGCCGAAACAGGCGTCGGGCAATCGCAGTATGAAATCGGGCGTTACGTGTCCGGCAATACTTTCGGCACGGCGACAGTGCTGGAAGCGGCTGTGGAAGCAGGCGTCAAACAGTTCGTGCTTTCTTCTTCACGGGCGGTTTACGGCGAAGGACAGGGGCGCTGTTCGGGTTGTGCGCGGGAATTGGCGCTTGCGGAGCGCGCGGACGAGATGCTGGCGGCGGGCCGATGGGATGCGAGTTGTCCACAATGCGGCGACTCCTTGCAGCCTTTGCCGGTGAACGAAGACACGCCCGTGCAGCCCACTTCGGTTTACGGCGTCACCAAACTACAGCAGGAACAACTGGCGCACACGGTCGGGCGCACGCGCGGTTTGCCCGTGACCGTGCTGCGTTTTTTCAATGTGTACGGGCCGGGACAATCGCTGGGCAATCCTTACGTCGGCGTGCTGGGAACGTTTTACCGCAGAGCCGTCGCCGGATTGCCGATTGAAGTTTACGAAGACGGGCGGATGTTGCGCGATTTCGTTTTCGTAGATGACGTGGTGGAAGCGTTGCGCCGTGTGCTGGGCGACGGACGCGCGTTGAATCAAACCTTGAATGTCGGTTGGGGACAACCGCTGACCTTGCTGGAAATGGCGCGGGAAGTGGTGCGGGCGCTGGATTCGTCCTCAACCATCGCCGTTTCGGGGCGTTACCGATTGGGAGACGTTCGTCACACGGTGGCTTGCGTTGCGCGTTTGCGGGAGCAATTGGGGTTCGCGCCGCAAACTTCCTTTCGCGAAGGATTGAATGCTTATGTCGCCTGGGCGCAGGCGCAAAAGACCGCCGCCGTTGCCGATGATGCACGAGCGGAGGCGCAGTTGACGGAGCGCAAATTATTGCGACAAGCGCGATGAAGAAACTCAAAACCAAACGAATCGCCGCCCTGGTTCCCAACATTTTGGGCGTTTCGCCCGGACAGCGCGTGCGCATCGAATCCTGGACGCCGCATTTACAACGCGCCGGCTGGACTGTGGATTTCTATCCTTTCGAGGACGAACGTCTGCACGAAGTCTTGTACGGCCCTGGGCGAACGGCGGCCAAAATGAGCGCGATGCTGCGGTGTTATGCGCGGCATTTCAGACGCATTCTGGCAGGCCCGCCTTGCGACGTGCTGTTTGTTTTTCGCGAAGCCGCGTTGATCGGCCCGGCATTGTTGGAGCGATTGGCCAAACGATTGGGCGCGCCGCTGGTTTACGACGTGGATGATCCAGTCTTTCTGCGTTACCAAAGTCCGACCAACGGCTGGTTTAGTTTGCTGAAATGCCACGGCAAAACACACACGCTGTTTAGGCTGAGCGATCAGGTAATTACCATCAACGGATTGATAGGCGATTACGCCACGACGTTCAATCCGAACGTGACAGTGATTCCGAACGGCGTGGACGTTGACCGATACGCACCACGAGCAGCGGCAGGAGATAGGCAATTGCGTCTGGTTTGGATCGGCAGTCACAGCAGCATGTCGAATCTGGCGACGGTGGCCGAGCCGTTGCGCCGGTTTCAGCAAATACATGAAGTTCCGTTGCGTGTCATAGGGGCGGGCGATGCAGCCTTGCCTGGAGTTGCCGTGGAATCGCGGCAATGGACTGCGGAAACTGAGGTGGCGGACTTACAGGGCGATCACATAGGCATAGTGCCGTTGACCGATCATCCCTGGAATCACTGGAAGCTGTTTTTCAAAACGCTTCAGTACATGGCTGCCGGTCTGCCCGTGGTGGCGCGCAAACTGGGCGCGAACGCGGAAGTGATTCAAGACGGCGTCAATGGTTTTTTGGTGGAAACGGCGGACGAATGGCACGACCGCCTGTGCCTGCTGGCGGCGAACCCCGCGCTGCGAAGGCAATTGGGAGCGGCGGCGCGACAAACCGTCGTCGAACGTTATTCAACGTCCGCGCAAATGAAGCTCGTGACAGGAGTCTTCGAGCGGGCAATTCAAAGCAATTAGGGCATGTTTTTTTGAAAATCCTGATATGTACATTTTAGGCTTAACGACTTTGGGGGATTCTGCGGCGACGCTCATTCGCGACGGAGAAATCGTGGCGGCGGCGGAAGAAGAACGCTTTACCCGCAAAAAGCACGACAGCAGCTATCCCAAACATGCTATTGATTTTTGTTTAAAGCGGGCCGGTATTACGGCGGCTGATCTGGATTATATAGTTTTTTATGAAAAGCCACTGGTTAAATTTGAACGCATTCTGCAAACCACCC
>CAZRXE010001068.1:0-3792 GCA_964603695.1 uncultured Heliomicrobium sp. | reverse complement strand
TCAATCAATTCGGTCGCCATTTGTCCGCCGAGTGCGGTTTCGATCACGCGTTTGACATCTTCGACATGTAAGCCGTAACGGGCCATTTCCGGGCGATTGATTTCGATGTGCAATTCACCTGCACCACCAAGCGTTTCGATTTGCACATCGGCGGCACCGGGCACTTTCTCCAACACCTTCTGAATGCGTTCGGCCTGTTGTTGGAGCGCGTCGAAATCATCGCCGAACAACTTCACGGCCACATCCGCCTTCACCCCCGAAATCACTTCGTCCAAGCGCATCGCCAGCGGTTGCGTGAAGTTGTACACGACGCCGGGGACGTCTTGCAGTTTCTTGTCCAGCGCCTCAATCAATGCTTCTTTCGTCTTAACGGTCTGCCATTGCTCAATCGGTTTCAGAATGACGTACACGTCGCCCTGATAAATGCCCATCGCTTCGGTGGCCAGATCGGGGCGACCGATTTTGGTCGTCACGGATTCGACTTCGGGAAACTGTTTGACGATGAGTTCGACCTGATTGCTGATGCTGACGGATTCGCTCAGGGCCACGCTCGGCAGTTTGCGCGTTTCGATCAGAATCGCGCCCTCGTCCAGTCGCGGCATGAACTCCGTGCCGATGAAATACAGCGAGCCGACGGCGACGCCGACTACTAATACCGCCGCGCCAATGGTCACCACGCGATTTCGCAACGCGGCATCAAGCAGTCGTGTGTAGCTGCGTTGCACGAAATGATAAATGAGGCCTTCGTGTTCTTTTATGTGGCCGCGCAGCACCACTGACGAAATCGCCGGAACGTATAGCAGCGCCAGCACCAGCGAACCCAACAGCGCCGCGCAAACCGTGATGGCCATCGGCGAAAACATGCGGCCTTCCAAGCCCTGCAACGTGAAGACAGGCAAATACACCGCGATGATGATGAGTACGCCGAAGACAATCGGCCTGCCCACTTCAATGGCGGCGTCATGCACGACTTCGCTGGTGGATTCGGTCGGATGTTTGTGGCCCAGCCGCCGGATGAAGTTTTCCATCATCACCACTGCGCCGTCTACTATCAGGCCGAAGTCCACCGCGCCTAGACTCATCAGGTTTGCCGACACGCCCAGAGCTTTCATGGCTATGAAGGCCGAAACCATCGCAATCGGAATGACCGAGGCGACAATCAATGACGCGCGCACGTTTCGCAAAAATAGAAACAGCACGATGATGACCAGCACTGCACCTTCGATCAGGTTTTTTTCGACGGTGCTGATGGTGCGGCCGATGACTTCGGTTTGGTCATAAAACTCTTTGATCGTCACGCCGTTGGGCAGGGCGGCTTTCAATTCTTCGATTTTGGCTTTGACGCGCTCGGCGACGGATTTGCCGTTTTCGCCTTTCAGGATGATGACCATGCCCGAAACACGTTCGCCTTCGCCGTCGCGTGAAACCGCGCCCTGGCGCGGCATTGCGCCGTCTGTGACTTGCGCCACGTCGCGCAGGTAAATCGGCGTGCCTTCGTGCGCGCCGACGACGATGTTTTGAATGTCGGCGGCTGTTTTCAGCAAACCCACGCCGCGCACGGTGTACTGTTCGGCGCGGTGTTCGATGAAACCGCCGCCGAAGTTGGCGTTGTTTTCGCCGACTCGTTCAAAGACTTCGCGCAGGCTGAGCTTGTACTTCAGCAACAAGCTTGGGTCTACCAGAATTTGAAATTGCCGCGTCAGCCCGCCCCAGGAATTGATTTCGCTGACGCCCGGCACGGTGCGCAACTGCAATTTGATAAGCCAGTCGTGCAGCGTTTTCAACTCCATCAAGCTGGTGTCGGCATGAGCCGACTTGTCCTTGCGATTGTCTTCCAGCGTGTATTGAAAAACCTCTCCGAAAGCAGTGGCCACAGGCCCCAGTGTCGGTTCCAAGCCGGGCGCGATGCGTGTTTTGGCTTCGTTCAGGCGTTCGTTGACGAGTTGCCGCGCGAAATAAGTGTTCACATCGTCTTCAAACACGACTGTAATCAGCGACAGATTAAATTTGGAAATCGAACGAACTTCTTCAGTGTGCGGCAGACCGAGCATCGCGCCTTCGATGGGGAAGGTGACTTGCGCTTCGACTTCGCTCGCGCCCATGCCGGGTGCTTCGGTGATGATCGTCACCTGATTGTTGGTCAGGTCTGGAAAGGCATCCACCGGAATGGTCAGCAGAGCATAAATGCCCGCCGCCATCAGCGCGCCGACCAGCGCCAGCGTGATGAAGCGTTGATGCAGCGCGAATGAAATCAATCGTTCAATCATTCGTCCTCCGCCAGCTTGTCTTTTTGGAATTCGGTTTTGATTTGGAAACTGCCTTTCGTCACCACGCGCTCGCCGCGCGACAAGCCTGAAAGCACTTCGACCAAATCACCCTGTTTTCGTTCGACCTTGACCGCGCGCTTTTCAAATTGGTTTTGTTCTTTGGCGATGAAGACCACGGTTTCGCCGTCCATTTCCTGAAGCGCCGCGCTGTTGACCATCAAGGCCGGGCGCTTTTCGCCAATCACGACGCCAATGCTGGCGTACATTTCCGGCTTCAATTTGCCCGCGCGGTTTTCGACCAGGCAGCGGACTTCGATGGTGCGCGTTTCAGCATTGAGCGTTTCGCCCAGGCGCGCGATTCTGCCTGCGAACGTTTCTTCGGGATAAGCCGCGACTTTGATATGCACCGCCGCTCCAACTTTCAGCGAAGCGAGATGTTTTTCCGGCACTTCGGCCATCACCCAGACGGTCGAAAGGTCGCTGATGAAAAACAGGTTATCGCCGGGATTGACGCTTGCGCCGGGCGTGATTTCACGTTGCATCACCACGCCGGTGGCGGGCGCTTTGATAACGACGGGTTCGTCGTAATTTTGATTGTCCGGCAAACCCAAATGTTCGCGATGGCCTATGGCGCGTTCCAACTCGGCTTCGGCGCGCGTAATTTCCTGTTGGGCGGCCTGGTACTCAACCTTTGCCTTTTCCAGTTCGTGCAGCGAACCGGCTTTCGCCTGATAAAGCCGCTCGGCGCGATCCATCATGGATTTGGCAAACTCGGTTTGTGTTTTGCGCTGTTTCAATTCGGCCTGGGCTTTGGCGTATTCGGCCTGCGCTTCGTGGACTTCGTGCGTGTGCATTTTGGCCAGCGCCTGCCCTTGCCGGACGCGGTCGCCGACTTTGACCGGCACTTCCAGAATGCGGCCTGAAAACAGGGAACCGACGCGCACCGTGCGGTCTTCGTTAATGGCGATGTGACCGGTGACTTCCAGCGGTGCGGCGACCTGCTCTTCAGAGACTTCGGCGAATTGCAGATTGGCGTACTTGACGGCATCCGGCGAGAGTTTGACCAGATTCGGGTCTTTTTTAGTTTCTGCTTTTGCTGCCGGAGTCGGCTGTGGTGAAGCGGCGGGCGCGGCTTCTTTTTGACAGCCTGCGACAAACAGCGCGGCGAAAAGCATAACGATCAGCGGCAAACGACAATGTGTCATTTGAGTTCTCCTCCTACAGTCAAAGCCAGTTCCGCAATAGACGCCAGTAGTTCCTGCTGCGTGCGGGCGTAAAGCAGACGCGCTTCGTTGCGGGCGCGTTGGGTTTCCAGCAACTTGTACAAATCCGCCGCGCCTTCGCGGTATGCGATCAGCGCGATGTCGCGCGATTGGTCGGCTTGTTTCAAAAAGTCTCGCTGCATTTCGGTCAAACGGTCGGCCAGTTTTTGCACGGCGCGATGGGCGGTTTCGATCTCGGCGCGGATGTAGTTTTCTTCGGCCAGCAGTTCCTGTTCGGCGGAACTGATGAGCGCCGTCGCGCG
>CAZRXE010001067.1:0-2224 GCA_964603695.1 uncultured Heliomicrobium sp. | reverse complement strand
GCGGCGAATTCCGGCGCGCTTTGTTGGCGGTCAGCGGGGTTTTTGGACAGGGCTTTCAGAATTGCGCGGTCGAAACTGCGCGGGATGCCCAAATCGGGTCGGCGACGGCTGGGCGGTTCGGGCGTTTCTTCCAGGTGTTTGAGAATGATTTCGCCTTGCGATTGGCCGTTGTTGGCGGGGCTGCCGGTCAGCAATTCGTAGGCGGTCAAGGCCAGCGCGTAAACGTCCGAAGCGGGCGTCAGGTCTTTGCCTTTGACGGGTTTCAGTTGTTCGGGCGACATATAAAGCAGCGTGCCGATTGCGCCTTTGGTTGTGGTGACGCCGCTGTCGCCGGGTTGGCGGCGGGCGGCGACGCCGAAATCCAGGACTTTGACCGAGAGCTTGCCGCCGGATTCGTTGATGACTATGTTCGCGGGTTTGATGTCGCGGTGGATGACGCCGGCTTGATGCGCGACGTGCAATCCGGCGCAGACTTGTTTGACGATTTCTGCGACGGTGGCGGGCGAAATCGGGCCTTGTTTTTCGGCCCAGTCGCGCAGGGTTACGCCTTCGACGTATTCCATCACCAGATAGGGCCGCCCGTCGCCCAGGCGTCCGGCGTCGTAAAGCAAGACCAGGTTCGGATGTTTCAGGTCGGCCAGAATCTGTACTTCGCGGCGGAAGCGGCTGAAGTGTTTCAGTTTGGTGTCTGTGCTGATGAATTTGATGGCGACTTCGCGGCGAAAGACTTTGTCGGCGCGTTCGGCCAGATAAACGACGCCCATTCCGCCTCGCGCCAGGTATTGTTTCAGTCGGTAAGGACCGATGCGTTTTCCAACCAGCGCCTGCGGATTCGATTCGAGCGGCTGATAAGTCCAGGCGGGCGAATCCAAAAAGCGCCCGGATTCGGCGTCGCGGCTGGCGGAAAACAGGTCTTTCAACAAAGGCCGTAGTTCAGGGTCTTGCCGGCAGGCGGAATCAATCAGCCGCTCGCGTTCGGTGGGAGCGAGCAGAAAGGCTTCGTCGAACACATCCAGCGCCTGTTTCCAGCGTTTGCGGGTTCTTTCCTCTGTGGTTTCTCTGGTCATTGTTTTTTCAATCAACAAGCGTTGCCGAATCGTGGCGCGCATTGCGGGGCTGCGCGGATGTGCCGAGTTGGAGTTTGAAAAAAGCTTTGGCCGAAGCCCAGTGCCGTTTCACGGTGCCGAGCGGAATGCCTGTGATTTCGGCGATTTCCTCGATTTTGTAGCCGCCGAAATAGCGCAGTTCGACGATCAAGGCGCGGCGCGGGTCAATTTGGTAAAGGCTTTCCAGCAAATTATTGACTTCCAAAATGCTGGGATCGGTGTTGATAGTCAGGCCGGGAACGTCTTCGAGCGCCAGATTGTCCTCGCCCTCGGGGCGTTCGCGGCGGGCGTAATCCACCAGGATGCGGCGCATTTGCACCGCCGCGACTTTGAAAAAATGATGGCGGTCGGCCCATTGAATGTTCTTGATGCGGAACAGGCGCAGGTAAGCTTCTTGAACCAGGTCGGAGGTTTGATAGAGATGATCGGGACGTTCGCGGCGCAGGCGGTTGGCGGCGATGCGCTTGAGGCTGGCGCGCACCAGTTGCGCCAGACGGTTATGGGCTTCCGTGTCGCCTTGTTCGACCTGATGCAAAAGCTGCGTAATGTCGCCGGAATCGGAGCGGGTCATAAGTGGCCTCCGTGTGGCTCGTTCGCTGTTATTACTGCTTGCTAGCGTGATTGCTGAAACTGAGTTGCGCGGGGCGGCGAATGGCATTGCCGTCTCGCGCGGGCGCATCGTAGGTCAGCCCCTCCCCAAGTTCAAGTTTTTCATTGCCGATGAAGTCTTCCTAGCCAGGAAAATAAGGAAGTAACTGCTCAACCTGATGCTGAATCAGTGCCGCGAGTGGTAGCGAGCGAGGCTTCGTCGGCTATGCCTGGTGAAAGCTGCGCTCCCTACCAGTCGCGGTACTGACTCGGTTGAGCAGTTACAAAAGAAATTGGTTGCTGCCTGCAACGATGCAAAAAAATAAGTATTGGCGTGAGCCGTTTTAGCCGGTTTGTACGCTTCAGGCGGGTGACTACCGACGCTACTCGGCTTGTCCGGCTCGACGGTTCTTCCCCAATCTTGCGCCCCGACCGTTTGTAAGCCCGCGACGAGTAATTCATTTAATTGCCCCAAGGAAAATAGAAGGGCGATCCATGCCGGTTCCACAGACATTTGTTTTACGATGCCC
>CAZRXE010001066.1:0-9050 GCA_964603695.1 uncultured Heliomicrobium sp. | reverse complement strand
CAAATGTTCGTCTATCCGTTTGAATCACAGATTGGAACGCGATTGGTGATGGATCACATGTCCTCTATGTTCCCGGTCAAATACCGCTGGCCGGTTTTCGCGCTGGACGCCACGCCCTATCAGGATTACAAGGCGATCATTGATGAAGAAGGCAAGGTGCGCTCGCGCACATCGCACGTCAGTAAATTCCGCCACATGCCTTTCGAGATGTCGGATGACGAACGCTGCGAAATTTACCAGCGCCTGATTGAACAAAGCGGCCGTTCGCGCGGTGCCAATGTCGCGGCCTTTTTCCGCGCGACCTTTGAAGCCTGGAAGGATTTCAATCGCACGGGCGAGGAAGCGGTCTATGTCGGCTACAGCCCGATCATCGGCGTGGATTCGGACAAGATTCTGGAAGACCTGCCGCAGGCGCACGTGCTGCACGTTGTGCGTAATCCGTGGTCTGCTTACGCCGACACGAAAAAACGCCCGGTTCCGCTTTCGCTGGCGCATTACATGCTCGGCTGGACAATGAATCAGTATTTCGCGCTGCTGTTCAAGGAAAAGTATCCCGAACGCATGCACATCGTTCGCGCCGAGGACGTGATGGCCGATTCGGTCAAAACGCTGGGCGCGATTTGCGAAAAGCTCGGACTGGAAACAGCCGATTCGCTGAAAACGCCTTCGTGGAACGGCGTCCCGCTGGAAGAAGTCTATCCCTGGGGCACGATTCGCAAAGCCAATCCGCAGGCGAATCAAGCCACCGCCGAAGAATTGTCGCAGAACGAGCGCGCCGAAATCCGCGCCTACACTTCGCAATATCTGGAAGTCTTCGATTACAAAAACTTCGTTTGAACTTTCATGAAGCGCGTCATTGTTACGGGAGCGACGGGCTTTGTCGGTGCCAATCTCGTTCGACGGCTTGTGCGAGATGGCCACCAAGTCCATTTGTTCGTGCGCCAGGGTTTCGCATCCTGGCGCATCGCGGAAATTCGCGCCGAGGTTCGTCTGCATCAGGTGGATTTGTGCGATGCGGAGGCGCTGTTTTCCGTCGTTCGGGAAATCCGTCCCGACTGGATTTTCCACCTCGCCACACACGGCGCGTATTCATCGCAAACAGACCTGCGCCAAATCATCGGCACGAACATTCTGGGGACGATTCATCTGGTTGAAGCCTGTCTCAAGGTCGGCTTCGAAGCCTTCGTGAACACCGGGTCGTCGTCGGAATACGGCTTCAAGGATCACGCGCCTTCGGAACGGGACTGGCTGGAACCGAACAGTTATTACGCCGTCGGAAAGGCGTCCGCCACGCTTTTTTGCCGGTTCACGGCGCAAAGCCGCGGCGTGCATCTGCCGACTTTGCGACTTTATTCGGTTTACGGCCCTTACGAAGAGCCTACGCGATTGATGCCCGCGCTGATCGTGCGCGGCTTGCGCGGAGAACTGCCGCCGCTGGTGAATCCGAAAATCGCGCGGGATTACGTTTACGTGGACGACGTGTGCGACGCTTATCTGCTGGCCGCGACGCAAACCGAACAGGAACCGGGCGCGGTTTACAACATTGGCAGCGGTGTTCAAACCTCTCTGGCCGAAGTCGTCGCCGCCGCTCGCCGGTTGATGGCGATTCGCGCCGAACCGCAATGGGGCACGATGCCGGATCGCCAATGGGACACGACCGTTTGGGTGGCGGACAATCGTCAGGCATTGAGCCGTCTGAACTGGACGCCCAAACACGGCTTTGAATCCGGCTTGTCCCGGATGCTCGAATGGTTTCGCGACAATCCCACGCTGACAAACTTTTATGAACAACATCAGCCATAACGCCAATCCCTCGCAGCCGACCGCCGGAACCGGTCATCGCATCCTGAAGATTCTGGGAATCGCCCTGGCCGCATTGCTGACGCTGCTGCCCATTCTGAACATTCTGTGGATAGTCGTTTCGACAGGGGCGAATGTGGTTTCCAACGACTACTATTTTTACGTTGGAATGATTGATCTCATTCTGGCCGGCAAGTATGACTGGCATCACTTTTTTCGCGACACATTCATTGCCGGAGCGCACTGCATGGCGCTGCCGATGTTGGTTCGGCTGGTCATCGTAAAACTGACCGACTGGAACGTTTATTTCGAGCTATACACCGGCATCGTTCTGGCGCTGCTCAAACTGATTTTGCTGCACCGGACGTTTACGCATCTGACCGCCAACACCTCTCAGCAGCAGTCGCGTTGGGTATCGCGCGCGGCCTTGTGGCCCTGCCTGGCGGCGCTGACGTTTTCCACTTCGCAGATCAACACTTTCACGTTCGGAGACGCGGGGCTGCAAATTATGCTGGTTCAGTTCGGATGCGCGCTGGGCATCTGGGGGCTGGTGCGCTTTTCAGGAACCGGGCGCGAAAGCTGGACGGGAATTGCGTTGATGGCCGCAGGAGGAATTCTGGCTACGCTTTCAGGCGGAGGCGGTTTGCTGGCCTGGCCTGTCTTTTTGATCGGGTTGCTGTTGTTGGGCTACCGCAAGATTTCACAGTACATAGTCTGGCTGAGCGCGGCTGTCGTCGCCGCGTTGCCTTACGTTTTTTACATCGTTATTTGGCCGACGCAGCCTCCCAAAAAGCCTACGCTGTTCAATTATGACTTCATTCTCAGCGCCGTCGGCTGGCCGTTCACCAACGATATCGGCACAGTCTACGTTTCAACTCCACGCTCCGTTCAGAGCGGCTACCTCGGATTGTCTTTCCTGCTGGCCGGACTGATTTTGCTTTGGACGAAACGCAAAACGCCTGTGCTGACGCAGGCCGCGCCGGCATTGATGTACCTGGCGCTGGGCTTGGTCGGCATCTGGCAAACCAGCCTGTTCCGCACATCGCTGGCACCCTGGTATACGACCGCTTTTTTGCTGTTTTGGATTGGACTGCTCGGACTCGCTTATGTCTTTTGGGTTAATCGCCCGGCGTTTTTCGTGGACAAAGCTTCGATTTTCCGCTCCGCTTCTTTTGCTTCCGCCTGGAGCGTGATGTTGGTCGGAGCGGTGTCGTATTTGTATTTCACTTCCAACATCGCCTACGCGGATAAAGCGTTTTACCTGAACTCGCGCGGCCCTGCGGCGGCTTCTTGTGTGCGCAATTATCGAATCGCTCCGGTTTCCTGCGAACAGTATGTGTTTCAATGGGGAGGAGGCCATTTTCAGTATCTGTCCGATCTGGCGCGTCCGTTGGAGCGGCAGGGGATTTCGGTATTCGCGCCGCGACAGCAATGGACATTACAGGGCGATTACCTGCTGAATAACGTCCGCATCGAAGAAACGCCGAACACGCCGCAGGTCTTTTGGTCTGAGAATCTGCTTGCCAAATCAGCGCCTGTTTCGGATTACAAGCACTTGAATCTATTTCTGCACAGTCCGAACAAGCTTTTCTGGCAAGTCGCGCTGCCGAGCAATGTGGAGCGGGCGGATTTCCACTCGGCAATCGCCATCAGCAAAGATGTGTTGGGATCCGCCGCCGCGGATGGCGTTTGGGTGGAGATTTCAGTCAAAGAGGAAGGGCAGACCGAACAAACTGTTTTCCGTCAGCATCTGGCGGCAAATGAACACGGTTGGCAGCCGGTGGACTTTTCTCTGACGGCTTATGCCGGTCGAACAATTGTTATCTGCCTGTTCTCGAATCCAGGCGGAAACGCTGATGCCGATTGGACGTTGTATCGCCATCCTTACATTGACGTAAAACTGAGCGCGCCCGTGGAGGATTCGCCGAGCAAACCTTTCCCGGTTATTCCCACGGCGGAAGACGCGACTTTCGATCTGAAGAACGCCGAGTTATGGCAAACGTCCAAGATGCAATTGGTTCAATCCGATTCCGAAACCGGCGGCAAATGGACAATCACGCGCGGCGGCAGCCTGGCATACAAACCTGCGTTGAACTTGTGCCTGGCGGACTTCAGTCACTTTTACGTGAAGATGGCGGTTGCGCCGGAAGTCACTCCGCGCCTGATGCGCTTTGCTTACCGGCTGGAAGGTCAGACGGATTTTGCCGCTGTCAATCTTCCTCTATACAACGACGGTGCGATGCATGAATATACCTTCGATTTGAAGCTCCTGTTTTTGAATGAAAAAGCGCATCTGACCGGCTTGCAAATGGCTCCGATTGCCGATTCCGTGCAGCCCGAAGAAGCCTGGGCGCGGATTGCGGACTTTCGGCTGATTCGCCGCCAATCGCCGAAAGGCTGCGCCAAATGAAGCCGCCGGCAATTAACAATGATTCGGCGACGGCGCGAAATAACAAACTGACAACATCGTGAAAGTACTTTCCATCTTCGGCACGCGACCGGAAGCCATCAAAATGGCCCCAGTCGTCAAAGCACTGAACAATCATTCCGACCGCATTACCAGCATAGTTTGCGTTACCGCGCAGCATCGCCAGATGCTGGATCAAGTCTTGTCGCTGTTCGAGATCGAACCGGACTTTGACCTGAACCTGATGCGTCCGAATCAATCGCTGGCGCAACTCACCGCTTCGGTTTTGACGGAACTCGACGCAGTTATCGCCGAAGTCGAACCCGACTGGGTGCTGACGCAGGGCGACACCACGACGGCGATGGTTGGTGCGCTCGCCGGCTTTTATCGCCGCGTCAAAGTCGGCCACGTCGAAGCAGGCTTGCGCACCTGGGATAAACACCAACCTTTTCCCGAAGAAATCAATCGCGTCATCGCCGACGCCGTTTGTGATTTGCACTTCGCGCCCACCGCGCAATCCCGCGACAACCTGCTGCGCGAAGGCGTTCGCGAATCAAGCATTCTGGTTACCGGTAACACAGTGATTGACGCCTTGCTGGACGTAGCCGCGCGCGATTACGACTGGCAACGAAGCGAACTCGCCGCCGTCCCGCGCGACAAACGCTTGATTCTGGTGACGGCTCACCGCCGCGAAAACTTCGGCGCGCCGCTCGTGGAAATCTGCCAGGCATTGAAAGAAATCGCCGCCCGCTTCGCCGATGTGCATCTGGTTTATCCCGTTCACCTGAACCCGAACGTGCAGCAGGTAGTACAAACTGAACTGCGCGACGTGCCGAACATCACTTTGCTGGAACCGCTGGATTACCTGCCGCTGGTGCAATTGATGAAAGCATCAACGATTGTCCTGACCGATTCCGGCGGCTTGCAGGAAGAAGCGCCCGGCCTGGGCAAGCCCGTGCTGGTGCTGCGCGAAGTCACCGAACGCCCCGAAGGCGTCGAAGCCGGAACCGTCAAACTGGTCGGCACGGACAAAAATCGCATTGTTCAGGAAACCGCCCGCCTGTTGGAAGACGCTGCCGAATACCGGCGAATGGCGCAAGCCGTGAATCCTTACGGCGACGGACAGGCCGCCCGACGCATCGTTGAAAGCCTGCTTGCAAGTTAAAACCTCGGCACGTACACTCTGCGCCGTCTTACCCCTGCCGGGGTGGTGAAATGGCAGACACAGAGGACTTAAGCTGTTTGAAATACATTGAGCACATCGGTTGGAAACTCCGATGTGAATGGAGTCAAAGTCGGCGAAACCTGCGCGGAGAAATCCGATGGCAACGCCGAGCTAAGGCTGAATTCAAAATTTGAAATTTGAGATTTGAATTCAGCAAAGTGTAGAGGCGAGACGGCTCCCTCCTAACCGGTCAAAGGTGTTCCCTTTGCGCTGTATGGAGAAGGCATCGTCCAGACCACAAACTGACAATTCGCTTGTCAGGTGGCGAAAGTCATAGTGGTAAGAAAATCCTCTGGCCGAAAGGCCGTGCGGGTTCGAGTCCCGCCCTCGGCATTAAGATAAAGGCTACAAGACAAAGAAAAGCGCCTGTGCGAACCGAAACAGTTTGCACAGGCGCTTTTCTTTGCCGTGTTTGTCTGGCGCGTCAAGGATGGAGTTTGTATTCCACCAGCGTCAGAAATTTTTTGAGTTTCAGACTGCGTTGAATGGTGGCCAGCGCGGGCGTCGTTGTCGGCTGTTCGCGGCTGCGCCTGCGGGTTAGCGCGGACAGATCGTCTTCCTCCTTGTTGCCGTAGACAGCAGAATCGCCATATTCACCGGCCACGCGGCGCAAGTCCTCATCCTCCAGGTTTTCCGCCAGCAGGGAAGTCAGCGTTTCAGCGATGCGAGGTGCTTCGTTGCTGACTTTTTGCAGTTGCGCTATCAGGTAAGGCGTCAGGCGTTCGTCGCCCAGGTTGGAAATCAATTGCGCCAGAGGCAGATCCTCCTCGCTGAAGCTTTCAATGCTGAACAGCAGCCCGGCCAGACGATTTTTGTGTTCCGGCGTCAGGGCTTCGATCACTTTGATCGCTTCCTGCTCATGTTGATGGCGGAGCCTTTCGTATTCTTTCTCCTGTTCATCGGCTTCTTCGTTCCCGGTTGATTCTTCAGCAGCTTCCTCTGCCTCTTCCGTTTCATCGCTCACGGTTTCTTCGTCGGCTTCCGTCGGCGTTTGTTCATCTTGGTTTTGCCGTTCCACGATCCATGAGTTTTCGAGCAGTTGCTGAACGCCGTCCTGGCGCGTCAGCGGATGTTCGGCCAATTGTACCAGCCATTCGGCCAGTTCCGCCGGCGAAGCGTCCTTGCGTTCCAGCAGCCGCGCCAGTTCCTGCAATCGTTGTTGGTAAACGGCGAGCGCCGCGTCGTCCGCCGGTTTGATGGAACGTCCCCAGTCGGCGAGTTCAAAACCTTCCAGTGGTTTGCCTTCGTCGGACCTTCGCCGATCCAGAAATACCAACCGCCGCTCGCCGGGTTTGAATTGCAGTCCGATGTCGTCATACATCCAGTGATAGAGCGGAACGGTTCTCGTCCCCGAATCGCCTTTCAACACCGAAGCGACGCGCAAAGTAGTTTTCAGCAGTTTGGATTCGCCATCGCGTTCGACCGGAACGCTTTGTCCGGCTTCAGCCACGACGATCAAATCGCTGTTGCGATACAAATCAAGCAGCGTTTGCGGCGGCCCCGCGCCCATTCCGCCCGCGATCATAATTCGCTTGTCCAACTGCATCGCCACGTCCACGCGCTGTTTGGTGGCGGATTCGATGGTGATGTTGTTGCTCAGGTGTGTGGCGTAGCCTTGCGCTCCCACCAATAGCAAATACTCTCCCGCCGGAATGCGCGCAAAAAGAAATTCGCCTTCCGCCGAAGTCTTGGTTTGCCGCTCTTCGCCCAAGCTGGAAATGAGTTTGACGAAGGCATTGGGCAGCGCATTGCCTTGCGGATCGTGCGCCGAACCGTTTAATGAAGAATCGCCTTCGCCAATCGGTTTGGGGCTTTTTCGTTTTCCGGCTTCCGGGTTGGAACTGACGGCATAAGACGTTGACGCGAGGATGGCGTTCAACGCGGTGGCTGGGACGCTGATTCCCAACAGAGCGGCAATGGTGGCGTTGAGGAGCGGCGAGGAACGGCGGTTGGAAATTTGCACCGGCGGCGTTTCCAGCGTCAGCAATGAACCGTCCGGCAATCGCGTCAGCCGCGCGCACAAATTGCCTTGATGCGCCTCAACGACGGCGGTCACTTGTCGCGCGGTCATTTGCGCGAAATCGAAAACGTGTTTGTCGCATTCGGCGCAAAAACGCTTTTGCCGATTGCCGGACATCTGCTCCCAATTCGCCGTGCAAGGCGCTGTGACTTGCAGTTGCGCGAACTTATCTTTTTTCTGCGTTGGCTTCGTGGACATACTTCACCTCCTGGTTTTGTTCGGGGGCACTGGCTCTTGATTGAACGCCGCTCATAGACGCGGCGAAAGTTGTTTAGTTCCCGATTTGTGTTGAGTCGGGCTGGTTGTTTTGCTGATCGGCAACAGGGAGTTGGCCATTGCCGAAACCTGAACGCGAGCCTTTTCGACTGCTTGCAAACTTTGCCCGCCGTCGAACAAAAAACGCGAAGAGTCAAAGTCTTGCCCCAAGCGGCGGGCAAAGGTAAAGTGCCGTCGCATTCAAAACCATCAACTGAATAAAGCTAAGGAGAGGTTTTTATGGCTGAACCAGTCATCATTGACGCCGTTCGCACGCCGATTGGCCGTATGAAAGGCGCGTATCGCGAAACTCGTCCCGATCAATTGCTGGCGCACGCGCTGCAATCCGTCGTCAAAAAGACCGGCGTGGACACAAACAAAATCGGCGATGTGATTGCCGGTTGCGTCACGCAAGCAGGCGAGCAAGGCGTGAACATCGCGCGCCGCACGGCCTTGTTGGCGGGCTTTCCGATCACGGTTCCGGGCGTGGCGCTCAATCGTTTTTGCAGTTCCGGGCAACAGGCGATTCATTTCGCCGCGCAGGCCGTCGCTGCCGGAGACCACGATTACGTGCTGGCTTCGGGCGTGGAAAGCATGACGCGTGTGCCGATGGGAGCCGACAGCGGCGACACCTGGAAGGCGATTTATCTTTCAATGCGCGAACAGCACGACCTGATTCATCAAGGCGAAAGCGCCGAACGCATCGCCGAAAAATGGGGCATCACGCGCCGGGACGTGGACGAATTCGCAGCCGAAAGCCACCGCCGCGCCGCCGCCGCCGCCAATGCCGGCAAGCACACTGAAATCGTCGCCACGCCCGGACTCGACGCCGAAGGCACGCACATTTCGCTCACCCGCGACGAAGGCATTCGCGAAACCATCAACCCAGAAAAAATGGCGCAGCTTCCAACGGTCTTTCGCCCGAACGGCAATGGCGTTGTGACCGCCGCCAACTCTTCGCAAATTTCCGACGGCGCAGGCGCGGTGCTGGTCGCCAACAGCGACGTTGCCAAAGCCGACGGCTTCAAACCGCGCGCACGTTTCCGCGCCCGCGTGGTCATCGGTTCCGATCCGACGATGCAGCTTGACGGCGTGATTCCGGCCACTCGGTTGGCGCTGGAAAAAGCCGGCTTGAGCATCGGCGATTTGGATTGGATCGAAATCAACGAAGCTTTCGCCACGGTTGTTTTGTCGTGGGCGCGCGAATTGAAGCCTGATATGGCAAAGGTCAATCCCTGGGGCGGCGCTTGTGCGCACGGCCATCCGATTGGCGGAACCGGTTCGATCCTGATGGCGAAACTGCTGGCCGGACTTGATTCGGTGGATGGGCGGTTCGGATTGCA
>CAZRXE010001065.1:0-4794 GCA_964603695.1 uncultured Heliomicrobium sp. | reverse complement strand
GGCAACGTGATGGTGGACATCGCGCACTGGCTGGTTCACGAAAAGAAAACCAAAGAAGTAATCGCTGTCGCCCGGCGCGGCCCCGCACAACGTGCTTACACTGATGTCGAGATTCAAGCCGTTGCCGCCAATTTCGATTTGCCCGCCTTTGACGCCGAACTCGAACGCGTTCGCCCCGCGCTTGAAGCCGTCGGTGAAGACCTCGCCAAGATTCACAAAGAGCTGACCAAGTACTGCGCCGCCAAATCGAAGGAAGGCGAAAGCCCATCGAAAATGTATTTCCGCTTCCTCAGTTCGCCAACCGAAGTCGTGGTCGAAGACGGCAAAGTCAAAGCCCTCCGCGTGGAAAACACTGAACTGGTCAAACGCGGCGAATCCCTTTCGGCCAAAGGCTTGGGCACGCATCACGACATTGAATGCGACGCGGTGATTTTCGCCATCGGCGACAAAGTGGACGAAACCATGGGTCTACCTTGCACCGGCACGGAATACATCCGCAACCCGAACCCAGACTCGGACAATGCCGGCGACGAAGCTTATCAAGTCTTCGATCCCGAACCCGGCGAGGTCTGCGCCGGATTGTTCGTCATCGGCTGGTCGCGGCAAGCGTCGGACGGCGTGGTCGGCAAAGCCAAACAAGACGGCGAACGCGGCATGGCTGTCGTCAATCGTTACCTGCAAAAATGCGCGCCCGGTTCGGCTGAAGGCTGGGAAGAAAAGCTGCAACGCTTCGAGCAACTGCTGGCCGAACGCGGCGTGCGCCTGGTCAATTACGCAGATGTGCAAAAACTGGAAGCCGTCGAGCGCGAAGAATCCCAAAAACGCGGAGTCGAGTTTTTCAAATACATGACCGACGAAGACATGCTGGCAGCCATTGACGGCGCTTAAGCGCGCATTCCACCAGGAGCGCGCGCAGGGACGATACCGCCGGCGAATTCATCCTCCAAAACCTGAGACCTGAAACCTGGTACCTGGAACCTGACCAAAGAAAGACTTAGCCGCGTGGTTCAACAGATTTTTTGGTAGTCGGGTTTCCGGTCTTAGGTTTCGGGTCTCAGGAATAACGAATTCGCCGGCGGTATCGGCCCCCGCAGAAAATACCGGATAAAACCTTTTTGTTTGGATTGGTTGAACAAACTGTCTAAAACTCTTGCCGTCCTTCCAACCTCGTTATACGATCCCGCCCGCACTCCAACCGCAACGATTCAACGATTGCTTTACTGACAAAACGACAAATAAAAAACAAACGAAAATAGCTCGACTGGGACACCGGAATCATTCGCGTTACCTGTTTCAACAGCAGTTTTCTTCAATTCAAAATTTACAGGAGGCATGCCTATGTCTGGGTATCTATTTCCCACACGATCCCTACGGAAATTGACCGCGACTGTTTTGTTGACGCTGTGCTGCGCGCTGGCGGCTCTGGCACAAACTGCAACGACAGGCGCAATCGTCGGTTCCGTCACGGACAAAAACGGCGCGGTGTTGTCCGGCGCGGAAGTCGAACTGGTCAACGCCGAAACCAATCAATCCATCAAAACCACAACCAACTCCGATGGACAATACACCTTTCCCGCCGTTGCACCTGGCTCTTACACGGTCACGTTCAGCAAAGCAGGCTTTAACAAAGCCAATGTCGCCAACTTCAAAGTAGACGTGGCAAAGTCCTACACCGTGCCGATTGCGTTGGAAGTCGGCAACGTGCAACAAACGGTCGAAGTCACGGCCACGGCGGGACTGGAACTGCAAACGACGGATTCCACGGTCGGTAACGCCATTGCCGGAAAAGAAATGCCGCTGTTGCCTGCGCTCACACGTCAGGCCAACGACCTGTTGCGCATTCAACCGCTTTCGACGCCCGGTGGCGAAGTGGCCGGTTCGCGCAACGATCAAACCACCATCACGCTGGACGGCATTGACGTCACCAATCAATCCACAGGCGGTTTGGGAACGGTCATTCCCATTCCGATTGACAGCATTGAAGAGTTTCGCGTCGGCGTGGCCAATCCCAATGCCGCTTTCGGTCGCGGCGCGGGCGGACAGGCTTCGGTCATCAGCCGTCGCGGCACGAACGATTACCACGGGCTGCTGTTCTGGTATCACCAAAACGACAACCTGAACGCCGCTACCTGGACGGCCAAACGCACCATCGCGCAAACAGTCACCGATCCGGTTGCGCGCGCCAAACAACAAGAGCCGGAATTGAAGGACAATCGCTTCGGTTTCCGGTTTGGGGGGCCGGTCATTCCGTGGAGCGACGCCTGGAAAAAGAAACTGTTTTTCTTCACCAATTACGAAGGCCGCCGCTTCCCGCGCACATCGCAGATTTTGCGCATCGTGCCGAACGATACGTTGCGGCAAGGCATTCTGCGTTTCCGCGACGCTTCGGGCACTGTGAATTCCTACGATCTGAAAACCGCCAGACTGTGCGGGCCGAACGGCGATCTGGCTTGCGATCCGCGCGGCGTAGGCATCAGCCCAGTCGTTTCCAATTTGTTCAAAAATCTGCCGGCAGGCAACGATCCGAGCGCGGGCGACGGATTCAACACGTCCGGTTATCGCGGCATCGTCACCAACCCGCTCAACAACGACTTTTACAACTCCCGTTTCGATTACAACATTAACGAGAAGTGGCGCGCGGATGTCGCCTTCCGTTATTTCCGTGAAGCCAACATTGGTTCCGGCTTGCTGGATATTCGCGGCGGCAACGTCAAAAGCCGTGAATTGCTGCCGACGCGCCAGAACATGATCGTCGCGGGCGCCAGCGGTTTGATTACGAACAACCTGTCCGGCGAATTTCGCTTTGGCTGGGTGCGGACGCGGACGGCGCTGGATCGTTTGCGCCCGAACGGTTCGGCGGCGGAACTGGCGCTGGCCGGAACCGAAACCGGATTTTCGACCGGTCAATCGCACGTGGCGCTGGACCTGGGCGCACGCGGCGGCGCGCAAAGCATCCTGTCCGAACCGATTGACGTGGACACGCAGCTTGCCCGCAAACAATCGAACGACAACAAAAACATTCAATGGAACGCCGACCTGAACTGGGTGCGCGGCAGCCACACCTGGCAATTCGGCACGCACATTCGTTATTTGCCGACGCTCCATCGCCGCGACGACAAAGTACTGGGCGCGCTGGGCGCGCTAGTGGCGCAGGTGGATTCGGAACTCGGTGCGTTTTCGTTGCCGGCGACGGTGCGTCCGCCAACCTGTTCGGCGACCGTGACGCGCAATTGTCTGGTGGCCGCCGACGTGCAGACCTGGAATCGCACACTCGCTTCGGTTTTAGGTATTGTGGACAACGTCAGCGTGCTGGCAGTGCGCGACGGCAGCCTGAAACCGCTGCCTTTCGGCGAAACGCTGGAATCCGACACCAAACTGTGGGTGCCGGAGTTTTACTGGCAGGACGTTTGGCGCGTGAAACCGTCGCTGACGCTGACTTACGGCCTAAATTACGGCTGGCAAACCGCGCCAAGCGAACGGCTACAGCGCCAGAGCATTCAGGTGGACGGGCAAACTCTGACGGCGCAAACCGCGCGCGAGTATCTGGCGACGAAACAGGCTATCGCGAAGGAAGGCGGCATTTTCAATCCGCCTATCGCCTATCAACCGATCTCGAACGCCGGACGCGGCGTCTTCGATGTGGATTACAACAACGTCGCACCGCGCGTCGCAGTGTCCTGGAATCCCAACAGCAACTCAGGCTTTTTGGGCAAACTTTTTGGCGAACGCAAAACCGTGATTCGCGGTGGTTACAGTTTGATCTTCGACCGGCAGAACACCGTGCAGAGCGTCATCATTCCGACGCTTGGCGTGGCCTTTGCGCAAACGATCAACATCACCACGCCGCTTTGCAACGCTTCGGCAGCAGCCGGCCTGGGATGCGACCCGACCAGTGCAAACCCGGCGCAAAATCTCTATCGCGTCGGCGTGGACGGCAGAATTCCGCTACCGACCGTGCCGACTTTGAGCATTCCGGTATCGCCCTTCTGGGGACGCAATCCCAACGGCACGTTGACACTCTTCCCGGAAACGCTTTCCTTCCAGGTAGACCCGAAAATTCAGGTCGGCGAAAACCACGCGCTCAACCTGACCGTGCAGCGCGAAATGCCCGGCAACATTCTGGTTGAAGTCGGCTTCACAGGCCGTTATGCCAGAAAATTGCCGCAGAGCATGAATTTAGGACAAGCGCCTTACAACCATCTCGACCGCGCTTCGGGACAAACCTTCGCGCAAGCTTTCGACGCTGTCGCGCGCCAACTGCGCACCGGGACGCTGGCTTCGGCTGTGACGCCGCAACCCTGGTTTGAAAATCAAACTCCCGGCGGCACTCGCGTGCTGGCGGCGGCCACGGGCAGCAACTTCATCAACGGGAATATCAACAACATCTTCCTGGAAATTGACCGGCGACGGTTGACGGCGGGGTTGCAATCTTTCAACAACTACCTTTCGCAAAGCTTCCTGCTGCGCGCCAGCACGGGCAGCTCCAATTACAACGCGGCGTTCGTGACGTTGAACAAACGCTTCTCGCGCGGATTGTTGGCGACGGTCAACTACACCTTCGCGCGTTCGATGGATCAATTGGGCGCGAATCAAAACTCGGCGAACACCACGCCGAACAGTTTTGATTTGAGCGTCGAATACGGCCCGTCCACATTCGACATCACGCACATTCTGAACAGCACCTTCCGCTACGATCTGCCGTTTGGCAAAGGACGGTTTTTCAACACCGGCAACGTGCTGGATAAGGTTGTCGGCGGCTGGTATCTGTCCGGCATTTACACAGCGCGCAGTGGC
>CAZRXE010001064.1:0-7659 GCA_964603695.1 uncultured Heliomicrobium sp. | reverse complement strand
AATTGCGCCCCTGAAATCCGGTCTTTTCCATTTTGTCGAGCAAGCCCGGCACGCTGCGGTCGCGGTCCACTTGCAACGGATCGGTCGGTTTGGTCAGGTACTTGGCGCCTTTGATTCTTCTGATCATCTTTTTCACAGATTCGCTGACTGCGGATGTCCGTTCGTGTCCAGATACGTATAGCTCTCGTAATGGTTATCGTATTCGTCCGTCAAACGGCCAGCTTCTTCTTGCGTCAGCTTTCCTTTCTTGATCTGTCTATCGAGCAGGGAGCGGAATCCGTCCTGCAGAAACTCGCGTTCGTATTTGGCGAAGGAAACCATCTCGCCTACGTTCGAGCCTGGAATAATGCGGCTGATGTGATATTCCCCATCCCCGGAAATAATTACATGCGCTTCGTTGGTAGTGCCGAAAAGGTTATGAAAATTTCCCATCACTTCCTGATAAGCGCCGATCAGCATCATCGCCAAATAATACGGTTCATTGTTTTTGAGGTCGTGAACCTCAAGCACTTCCTTGACATCGTGCAGGTCTACGAAACGATCCACCACGCCGTCCGAATCACAGGTAATGTCGCAAAGCGTGGCGCTGTCCGTCGGAACTTCGTTAAGCTTATGGATGGGGATGATCGGGAAAAGCTGGTCTATCGCCCAATGATCCGGTACGGAGCGAAACACAGAGAAGTTACAAAGATACTTGGCCGACAGCAGCTTTCTCAGATCGTCGAACTCTTCGGATTTGATTTGTGTCTGCCGCGCAAAATTGTTTGCTTTGTCGCAAACCTCCCAAAAGAGGATTTCGCCTTTGGCTCGATCTTCCAAACTGATAAACCCAAGATCAAACAGTGTAAACAGCTCTTCCTTGTGTTCGAGTGCGTCGTGGTAATACTCAAGGAAGTTCTTGACGTTCATCGTCTTGTACAGGTCATACAACTCTTTGATGACCTGAGCCTCGTTGCCGGTCATCGTTACGTTTCGCATGCCCTGCACGGTTTCGATTTCGTCAATAATGTTTGTGATGAGCATCGCGTGATAGGCAACCAACACGCGGCCGGATTCGGTAATGACGTTCGGTTCGGGGACGTTTTCTTCCTGACAAACGCTCTTGATCGTATAAATCACGTCATTGGCGAATTCCTGCAAGGTGTAATTCGCCGAGGATTCAAAACTGGTTTTGCTGCCGTCGTAATCCACGCCCGCGCCGCCGCCGACATTCAGATGATCCACATCGATTCCCATCTTGCGAATTTTGGAATAAACGCGGGCAGCTTCCTTGACGCCGGCTTTGACGCGCTTGATCTGTGTAATTTGCGAGCCGATGTGAAAATGCAGAACACGCAGCATATCCAGCATGTCCGCATCACGCAGCGATTTGATCGCCTGTAACATTTCCGTAGTGGTCAGACCGAATTTTGATTGTTCGCCGCCAGATTTTTCCCAACGTCCCGAACCGCGCGTATAAAGCCGAACGCGCAACCCAATCATCGGGCGGACACCCGTGGTCTGAACACGCTCAATCAGCCTGGGCAGCTCATTGAGTTTCTCAATTACAATGACGACGTTTTTGCCAAGTTGAGTTCCGACAAAAGCGAGATCAATGAATGCGTTATCCTTAAATCCATTGCAAACCAGCAACGATTCAGGCGCTTGCTCCATTGCAATAGCGGCATAAAGCTCCGCTTTACTTCCCGCCTCCAAACCATAGCTGTGCTTGGTTCCTTCTTCCAGATAAGCTTCGATGACTTGCCGCCGCTGATTGACTTTCATTGGGAAGACAGCTTTGTGCGCGCCTTTGTAATCGAACTCCTTCATCGCAGCGCGGAAGGATTGATTCATTTTGCGAACTTGACTGGCGAAGAGTTGAGGAAAGCGAAGGATGACCGGCAATTTCACGCGCCGGGCGATGAGGTCATCAACGATTTTTTTAACATCTGCGCTACGAGTATCTCTATCCGAAAGACGGACCGACAAATTGCCGCGCGAATTGATTCCGAAATAACCGGCACCCCAATTTTCGATGCCGTAGACTTGAGCAACCTCAGCGATGGCCGATTTCATTTCTGACCGTTCGGAGACCCCCTTGAAGTGTAATGAATAAAGAAGTCTTTCGCTTTGGACTCAGTCACCGCAAAAAGGCTTCCTGACAAACTGGCCGACGAAACGACCATTGCCTCTGTCTTAAGGCCTTATTCAAGTCTAACTTGATGCGGATTCAGAAGTTGTTGAGCGAGGCGCGGAATGTAACAGATTGCTCTCCTGACTGTCAAAAATTATTTTCGGAGTCGGCGGGATGAACTTATCTGGCTGATTCTGAAAGCTTTGAGTGCAATTTCGTGGTTTTGAACCGAAGTCGGGGAAAGCCTTTGGTCCAGTTTGAAAAGCCTTCCAATAAGAAGCTCGCCTGCCGGAATTTCCGCCCAGATGCTACCGCCACGATGAATTTTACGCGCAATTTACCGCAACGCCGCTTTCTTTACCCAGGTTTTACCATGTACCAAACCGGCTTGTGTTTTGATGCTCGGCGAAAAGCAGCTGCGGAACATCGCCGCTGAAACAACAAAAATTCGGAGGTGAACTGAAACATGAAAACAACATCACTTAGAACGGTCTTCTCAGTCATCGCGTTGCTGGCTTGTTGCCACGCGGCGCAAGCGCAGGGACTGCAAGGCGACGGCATCTGGATTCGCAACGCCTATTACGGCGAAGCGCAAACCTTCGACAAGTGCCTGGGACATCAGCCAGGCAATGGGCAGTATCACCATCACGCGCATCCAGTCTGTTTGCGCGCGCAATTGGGTGACAACCTCGAAGCCGTCAACACAGGACGCACCGGCACGGTGTACCGCGAAAAAGCCTTGTCTTGGAAACATTCGCCAATCCTGGGTTGGGCGCTGGACGGTTATCCGATTTATGGCCCTTACGGCTATTCCGATCCGACCAAATCCGACAGCGCCATCAAACGCATCAAGTCCGGCTTCCGGCTGCGCAACATCACACAGCGCACTTCGTTACCGACCTGGGCGATGGCACATCATCCGAGTCTGTCGCAAACGCTTCCGGCCAATCAATACGGCCCGGACGTTTCGGAAACCTTTCCGCTGGGACGTTATGTTGAAGATTTCGATTTCTCCGTCTCCTTCGGCGATTTGGATCAATATAACGGGCGCTTCACTGTCACACCGGAATTTCCGAATGGAACCTACGCTTACTTCGTGACGATTGACGACAACGGCTTGCCGGCATTTCCGTATATCATCGGGATGCAGTATTACGGCACGGCCAACGTTGCCTTGCCGGGCCAGCCGCCGCAGCCAATTCCTGCCAATGCGCAGACTTATTTCGCCAACGGAACCTACACGCAACCGGCAAACAGCGCACCGCTTTTCAATTCCTGGTTCACCAAGAATTCGCAGCAGGACGCGCGCGTGGTCAGCGGTTTCGACCCTTCTGCCGGAGCGAAAACCACCTGGCCTTTGGATGTTCCCGCGGGTGGACGCACCAGCGGCGGCGTGACGGCTCCGGCCAAAACAGACACGCAGGCCATCAGCTACACTGACACCGCAGTCTATGTTTCGTCGAACAATCTGGGCAGTTATGTGATGGGGCCGTGGTTTATTGACGCCGGCAACGGCGGCGTCTTTCAGAATTTTCCTTCGGTGCAAAACTTCCGCGCGCAAATTCCGCGCGCGCCGGCGTCAGCCGCAACCAAACAAAATACGGGCTTGGGCGCGGTCGGAATGTGGGTGAACGGCGTGGCGGTTTTCAACGTGCTGGACGGCGCGACTTACAGCAACAGCACACGCAACGATGTTGGCGGCGGGCCTGTGCGGCTCACTTCAATGCATGTGTCCTCGGCGTCGTTTGAAGGCGGCCCATCCGCGCCCGGCTCGCTGATGACTGCGTTTCCGCTGTTCGGCGCGAAACTGGCGACCAGCACGGCAGCGGCGAATTCGCCCATCTGGCCGACGACATTGGCGGGCGCAACCGTCACCGTGCGCGATGCGGCGGGTGCAACACTCGCCGCAGCGATTTCTTATGCTTCGCCCGGGCAACTCAATTACCGCGTTCCCGATTCGGCAGCCGCAGGTTTAGCGACCGTGACGATAACGGCGGACGGTATTTCGACTCCCGGTGCGATCAACATTCAGCCCGTCTATCCACACTTGTTCCAATTCACCGGCGAAGGTTTGGCGGCGGCGTATGTGCTGCGCGTTCGCAACGGACAACAAATCACAGAGCCTGTGTTTCAAATCACCGATGGACAAGTGGCACCCGCGCAGATTGATCTGGGGCCGGCAACGGATGACGTTTATCTGATTGCCTTCGGCACGGGCTTGGGCAAAACCTCGCCGCAAGTCGCCGTCACGATTGGCGGCGTGAACGTGATGCCGCTGTATGCCGGAGCGCAGGGAACTTTCGGCGGGCTGGATCAATACAACCTGCTGATTCCGCGTTCGCTGGCCGGCAAAGGCAAAGTAGACGTAGTCATCGTCGCCAACGGCAAAGCCGCCAATACTGTCAACATCATGATCAAGTAACGCGAGCGTGGACGTCTCGTCCGCACTTCGATAATGGGCAATGAAAAATGGCCATTGGTAAATGGAAAATCCTTTTCCTCCTATGCTGGCTGGTTCCGTTCGCGAAAGCAGCGGAACCAGCCAGCGCGGTTTGGCTGCTGAATCCGCAAGCCGGTCAAAACCCCAATCTGGCGCGCGTGCATCCGGAAGTGCATTCGGTCGCGCTCAGCGAACGCTTTGTCGAACTGCGTTCGGCGGGAATTTCGCTCTACGATTTCGGCGTTTTTCAAACGCCTGCGAATCCTGTCGAACGCCTGCGCCAGCTTCGCTTCCGCATTCCCCGCCGACCTGAAGCCGCGACGAAAACCTTTGCCGGCGTACGCCCGGATGCCGTTGGCGTGTTCGTCAACGGCGTGCCGATTTACAACCACTTCGAGGCGGCGTCGTATCTGGGGCAAAACCTCTGGCATTTCGACGCGATTGCTCAAGCCGATGACGGAACCTGGACTGCGAGCGGTCGCACCAAACTTGAGCATGCTTTTGCGCCGGGACTGTTTGAAAAACTGATTGCGGATGCCAGCGGCCATTCGCCGATCATCGGTTACGCCTTTGACGGATTTCCGATTTACGGCCCCTGGGGTTTTGCCAATGCGGACGGTACGGGCGGCGTGCGTCGCCTGCGGTCGAGTTACCGCCTGCGCCAACTCAAGCGCCGAACCGTTTGGCCTGACGGAACCGCGCTGACACCTGCGCAGTTCGGCCCGGAAGTAACCGCAGAATTTCCATTGGGATCGTTTTTCGAAGATTACGAGTTCGCGGCAGATGCTGGCGATCTGGACGAATTCAATGGCCGCTTCGCCAAAACTCCAGAATACCCAGAAGGCACTTATGCCTACTTTCTTTCGACCGACGCGCAAGGCCGGCTGGCGTTTCCATATTTGTTGGCGCGGCAATATCGCGGCCAGGTTTCGGCGGAAGACTTAAACGCGGCCTTTGCCGATTTGGCGGCGGAAACGTCCGCGCCGACTGCCGGCAAAGAACTCGCGCTGCTGAAACGCGACGGAGCCGTCAAGCTGGAACTGAAGGTCGAAGGCAAAGAGTTGGCGGCGGGCGAAGCGGTGCGCCTGAGCTTTCAGGCGCACAAGGCTGGCGACGCGCCGATTCGCTTTTTGGAATACGTTCACGAACGCCCACTGCATTTGATAGTCGTTTCAGAAGACCTCGCCGAATTCGACCACATTCATCCAGAGCTTGCGGCCGGCGACCGTTACGAAGTCACGCACACCTTCAAACACGCTGGGCGGTATCGCCTTTACGCCGATTTCACGCCGCCCGGCGCGGCGCAGCGCATCGAAGTCTTTGATCTAAACATCGGCGGAAAACCGCGCCAATCACTGCCGCTGGTTGCCGATGCCGAATTGACCAAACAATCCGCCGGCCTGCGTTTCACTCTTTCAGACAAACAGCCGCCGCGCGCCGGCGAAGATATCGAATTCACCATCGCCGTCAGCGACGCGGCCACAGGCAAAGCCATCAGCGATTTGGAACCTTACCTCGGAGCCTGGGCGCATTTCGTGCTGATTGACCAGCCGCGACAAAGCTTCATCCACGCGCATCCGCTAGAAACCGGAACCGCCACCAGTGCATCGGCCTTGCCGCATACGCACCCCCTTCAAGCAGCCGGGCCGTCGCCGGCGGAGATTCGTTTTCTGGCCGGCTTTCCGCAACCTGGGTTGTACAAACTCTGGGCGCAGTTTCAGCGCAATGGTCAAATTTTGATTCAATCCTTCGTACTGCAAGTCGGCGCTGCACAACCGCGAAGCCAGACAATCGCCGTCATTCCGCCCGACGCTGTCAAAGTCGCGGTCAGCGCCGGCGGCTTTCAACCAGCGCAGCTCAGCGTGCCGGCTGGCAAACCGCTCAAACTCGCCTTCACGCGCGATCATCAGCCAAATTGCGGCAATCGTATCGTCTTTCCCGCATTGGGTCTGACACGCGATTTGCCACTGGGCGAAACAGTCCTTGTTGAACTGCCCGCCCAACCCGCGGGCGAATTACGCTTCACTTGCGGAATGGGAATGTACAAAGGCAGCATCGTCGTGAATTAACAGATTTGCCCCGCTTACAAACGCCGAAGCTTTCGATAGAATTGCCGCGAAGAAATCACAACCTCATCGGAGCAATTATCTCGAAATGAAACTACGCGCGAAGAAAACAAAGACGACTAACCCTTATGTCAAGGTCAGCCGCACTGCCACTGGTTTGGGGCTGGTGGCAATTGATGTCATTCCCGGCGGAACAAAAATCATTCAGTACATAGGTCCGATCATGGACGAAGAAGAGGCAGACGAAAAAGGCGGGATGTATCAATTCGCGATTAACGAACACAAAACAATAGACGGCAGTTCGCGCGCGAACATCGCTCGTTATGCCAATCACGCCTGCCGCCCAAACGCGCAAGCCTTCGTGGATGACGACGACGAAATATGGATTCACGCAATCAGGAAAATTCAACCAGGCGAACAAATTACCATTCATTACGGCAAGCATTACTTCGACACCTTCATCAAACCAAAAGGCTGCAAATGTGACTTCTGCCGGAACAAGACAGGAAAGAAATCAGCCAAATAACGTCGCTCGTCAGAGTCGCCTTCCCTTCTTCGAAGCTGCTATTGGCACGTAACGTGCCGACATCATCACGGGAATTAAATATCCCAAGTAACTAATTCGAGGAGGAAAGTTATGAAAAGACTGACTGCGAGTTTGATGGTTATTTGTGCTTTGTGCCTGCTGAGCCTGGGCCTGAGCGCCAATCGCGCCGATGATGACAAGATGCTCAAGGAGCATTTTGAATTCAGAAGTGAAGTTTGGGTTGGCGATGTCAAAATTGAGCCGGGCAAATACCTGGTCAAATACAACACCGAAACCCGAACTATGAAAATCATGCAAGGCGACAAAGTCATCGCCAAAGCCAAAGCGACGGTAACAATGAATGAAAAGGATTTTGGGTAGTGGTTCATCCGGGAGAGGCAAGCGAGAGATTGTAACGATGAAGAAACAGTCGCAAACAAATCTCATGCATTGTCTCAGATTTTGAAAATGACAGGCTCTTACGTACGAAGCGACCGAGTCGTTGACGTAATGT
>CAZRXE010001063.1:0-3788 GCA_964603695.1 uncultured Heliomicrobium sp. | reverse complement strand
CGTTTCGTTGTGGCATTGTTCCAGCTTGTAATTGGGAATCTTCGGACTCAAATGGTGGATGTGGTGAAATCCGATGTTGCCGGTGAACCATTGCAACAGGCGCGGCAGCTTCAGATATGAACTGCCCATCACCGCCGCCGTCACGTAATCCCATTCCTCGCCGCTGCGCCAATAGGTGTTTTCGTACTGGTGCTGAACGTAAAACAGCCAGATGCCGAGCGCGCCGGAAATCATGGTAATCGGCAGCCAGATCATCAAAAACGCTTTGACGCCGATGGTCAGACACAGCGTTCCCCAAATGGTGAACAGCACTGCGTTGGTCAAATAGACGTTGCGAGCGGCGGGCTTTCTGGAATCCTTGCGAACGAAGCGATGCTGCAAGACAAATGCGTAAATTGGCCCCAGCAGCAACAACACCGGCGTGCTGCGATAGAGCCTGTATTGCAGCCGCCCCCATTTTGAAAGCGCCAAATATTCATTGACCGTCAGCGTGGAGATGTCGCCCACGCCGCGCCGCGAAAGGTCGCCCGAAGTGGCGTGGTGCATGGCGTGTTCGTGCCGCCATTGGTGATAGGGAATCATGGTAATGAAGCCGCACACCGTCCCGACCCAATCGTTGGCTTTGGAGGATTTGAAAAAGGAACCGTGACCGCAATCGTGCTGAATGATAAAAGTACGCGTCAGGAAACCGGCTGTGGGCAATGCCAGCAGCAAGGTCAGCCAGTAAGACACCGACAGGCTCTGGTACATCAAAAACCACATGCCGACGAACGGCAGCAGGGAAGTGATGACCTGCTGAATGCTGCGGCGATTGTCCGGGGTTTGATACTTTTTGATGAGGTCTTGCCAGCGCGGAACGGCGGCGGTGGCTTTAATCACGTTGGAATCGAACTTCATTCAAATCTCCCAAAATAAGTTTTAATCATTGTGTTGTGAGGGAATTCCCGCTCGGGGGATGACATCGAGGTCATCTTATTTGTAGTCGGCAACGGCAACAATAGACCGTCCTCTTTGGAGAGGGGTATTACGAAACAATTACATTTGTCCGAATTTGGCCGGGCGATTTTCAGGACAGTCAATGGAAGGGAGATATGGGAGCGCAAGTTTGGCCGTTCGCGCTCCCATAAGTTTTCCGCTCAGCAATGAGGAGGGAAAACAGGTATGAGATAACTTGCCGTGGTGGTCGTCGTCAGCGCATGCAGATTGTGTCCCTGACTGAAGGCTCCGGCGCTGGTTACGGTATTCGCATTGAAGTTAATTAGCGCGCCGGTCATCGCGGCCAAATCCGGCAACCACAGTTTGAACCAGCCGCTGCGTCCAGCCGGGACGAACTGCTCGAAACGCGGCGCAATGCGTGGGAAGCTGCTGGAAATCGAACTGCGGAACTGGCAGGTTCCCGGCGTGAAACTGAAGCTCAGACTGGCTTCGGTGTCGTTGTAAAAAATGCCGAACAACGAACCCAGTGTCGTCGCGCCGAGGCCCAGATTGCCGCCGATTCGGTTCAACACCAGCAAGGTGTCGTTGCCGTCGGCGCGGCTCGGCAGGTTGTCGGCGGCCAGCACATGCGGCAGCACGTTGTAATGAATGCCGTCGAAAGCGAGCATTGCCGTGGAAGAAGTTGCGTCGCAAGTCGGCAAGCCTCCGGCAAGTGCGTTGACCGATTGCGCCGCCAGATTTGCCGCGTGTCCGCTTTGAAGCTTGACGTATTCGTCGCCGATCAAATAGTTGAAACTGGTAGGGCAGCCGCGCCCATCCACTGCTACCGCGACGACATACCCTGTCGTCCCCGGATCAAGGTCGGAGGCCAGAAACGTCGTTGTTTGATTGCCGGTCAGGCACAGATACGAATCCGCCACCGAACACGAAGAGCCGTCCACGAAAAACAGATGAACGAACGTTGGTCGCGTGGGGTCAATATTGGTGATGCTCAGGCGCGTGTTTTGTCGTATCGGATCGGCGCTGGAAGTGTAGAGGTTATAGATCAACACCGACCCCGCTTTTTGATCGCTCATCGGCGAAGCCGCAGCCAAAGGCTGTCCCGGCCCTGCCGCCGGGCAATTCAAAGTCGCGCAGGCCGTCACGCTGCCTGCGGGGCTTCCGCCAACCGTCGCCGAAGAGGTCACACAGACTTGCGTTCCCGCCGCCGCATCGTCGGCAAACTGCGCTTGATAAGTGATCGTCACTGTTTGCCCGGCGGCAAGCGTGCCTGCCCAGTTGACGGTCGAAGCATCGGCAACCGTGCAAGTTCCCACATTGACCGCACAAGTTCCCGACACGGCCAACAGTTTCGCAGGCAGATTGGCCGTGAAGCCGGCTGTTTGCGCCGTTGCTGCGCTGTTCGTCACCGTCGCCGTTACACCGACCAAACCGCCCGGCCCATTGCAAACCAGCGGATCGCCAATGCTGCCTTTTACCTCGTGAACGTTCAGCGTGGCAGTGCTGCCGGACGCTGTGACGCCGTTGGTTGTCGTCAGCGAACTGGTGGTATTGACCTTCGCGCCGACGGATGTGCCTTTGACATTGACTGAGATTGTGCAGATTCCGCCCGCAGGCAAGGTTACGTTCGACAAACTGATCGCGCTGGAACCGGCCACCGCACCGACCGTGCCGCCGCAGGAATTGGTCAAATTGGCCGGAGCGTCAATCACCAAACCGGCGGGCAAGGCATCGGTGAAGGCAAGCCCAGTGAACGCCAGATTCGGTTCAGGATTGGTCAGAGTAAAGCTCAGGCTGGTGATTCCATTGAGCAAAATGTTTGGTATGCCGAATGCCTGACTAAAAGTTGGAGGGCAGACCGTGGAGAAAATATAGCCCGCGCCTGTCAGTACGAGTTTATCCGGCGCTCCGGCGACAACGACGCTGCCGCTAATTGCCACGGGACCTAAATTGTCACCGGAAACGGCAAAACCATCTCCCGGCATTCCGTCGGCGGCGCGGAGCGTGCTGACATGTCCCCAATTGCCCGTCCCGCCTTGATTGCGATTGAAAACATAAGCCGCACCTGTTGTTTTGTTGACACCATTGGCCCCTACCACAATGTTGTCGCCGCTGATTCCAACCGAAATGCCGAATTGGTCTAAAGGTTGGCTGCCTCCGGCAGTCAGTTTGCGCGCTTGTCCCCAATTGTCTGCGCCGCCCAGGTTACGTTCAAAAACATAAGCAGCTCCAGCTCGAGAGTCTTTACCGTATGCACCGACCGCCACCGTCCCTCCACTGATGCCGACGGAAGAACCAAAATAATCCTGCGACTGTCCGTCGCTCGGAGCCAAAATTTTGACTTGCCCCCAATTGTCGTTTCCGCCGGCATGACGACTAAAGATGTAGGCTGCACCGATCGAGGAGTTTTTCCGTGATGCGCCAACAACCGCCTGGTCGCCGCTGATGCCGACAGCATCTCCAAACAAATCCACGGCAATGCCGTCTGCGGCAATCAATTTTTTGATTAAGCCCCAGTTGTCTGCACCACCTTGGTTGCGTTCGAACACAAAAGCTTCACCAACAGCGTCACTCGGCGACACTTTGACTGGTGAGCCAATCAGCAGCGTGTCTCCGCTAATCCCCACTCTGATTCCGAACGCATTGTTTGAGCCGACATCGCTGCTCAGTAGTTTTCGAATCAGCCCCCAGTTACCGAGACCTCCCTGATTGCGGCCAAAGAGGTAAGCCTTCTTTGTTTCCGATCCAATCACCAAGGTATCGCCGCTGATTCCGATGGAAAGCCCAAAGCGGTCTCTCGGAGTGCCGTCGTCTGCGGTTAGTTTTTTGACTTCTCCCCAGTTATCAAGGCC
>CAZRXE010001062.1:0-4093 GCA_964603695.1 uncultured Heliomicrobium sp. | reverse complement strand
TGACTGCCTGTTTGGAATCGCTATAGGCGGCAGAGTTGCCGTTGATTTCGCTGCCAAAACCGCGCACGCCGACCGCCGGAACTTTGGTAAAGCGAAAGCTCAGCCGGTTCTTTTCGGTCAGTTGATGATCCAGGCGCGTGGTGTAGCGCGTTTCGTCCTGTTGGACAAAACGATTGACGACGAAGTTTGAAAGCTGTCCGGCGTCATTGATGAAGTAATTGCCTGCGCGCGGCAGAAACTCCAGTGCCTTGAGCGCGACAGGATCAATCATATTGGCCGGCAGTTTGTTGCCCGGAAAAGCCTCGAACAGCGCGCCCGTCGCCGGGACGATTGGAACGTACCTGCCGCCCACTACATTGAATTGCTGGAAAATTCTGGTTTCAGTGCTGGTGACGGGAATCTGCGGAAACTTGGCCAGATCAGCCGTCGGAACCCAGCCGTTGGCGATGCGCGTCAAACCTGAAAAATCTCCCGCGCGCATGGCGTCGGTCGGCAACAGCGTGTCTGTGATGACGAAATCGCGCCGCCAGCGCGGTTCATAAGCGAAGAAGAAAAACGAGCGGTCGTGCCCGTCGTAACTCGCCGGGCCAAAAACTTTCTTGGGCAACCAGATGGGGCCGCCAATGGTGCCGGAACCTTGCGTAAAGCGATAGTTGTTGGCGGGGCGCAAAGTGGAGGTCGTCCATTTGCGCGCGTTAGTCACCGGGTTGCGGTGGTATAAGAGCGCCAAACCGTGGAATTGATTGGTGCCGGATTTGGTCGTTGCGCTGATGACGCCGCCGCCCGTCCGCCCGAATTCCGCAGAGTACGCCGAAGTCTGCACGGTGAATTCCTGAACGGTTTCGGGCGTGAAGCTGACCACGGTGCGCGCAATGCCTACGCCTGTGTTGTTGACGCCGTCAGCCAGAATCGCCGTCGAACCGGCGCGCCCGCCATTCAAGTTCAAATTGAATCCGGGCACGGGCTGACCGGAAGTGACTTCCGGGTCTTCACTGCCGGCATCGCCGGAAACGTTCGGCGCGGTCAACGCCAAATCAAGCACGCTGCGATTGAACAACGGTACGTCCTGAATTTGGCGTTCGGTAATCGTCTGGCCGGCGGTGCCGTTCGACGTATTGAGCAAAGGCGCGTCCGCCGTAATGGTCACTTCGTTGGCCACTTCACCGGCTTCGAGCACAACGTTGGCGGTGGCGATGGAGGCTGTGTCCACCTTGATGTTGTTGATGATGGTCTTTTTGAAGCCGGGCGCTTCGACCGTGATGCGGTACACCACCGGATCAAGCGAAGTGGCGGAAAATGTCCCATCGCTGGAAGTTGTGATTTTTTGCGATTGATTCGTGCCGACGTTCGTGATGGTGACAACAGCGCCAGGAATGACGCCTCCGTTTTTATCGGAAACGGTGCCACTGATGCCGCCGCGGTTGGTTTGCGCTGCGGCGATTCCGGCACAAGCAGAGATCAATAAAAGAATGCTGACAAGCAGTCGAACCGAGTTTCTCATTGGGAACCTCAATCAAGAAATGACAGGAATACACTTCACTCACGAATATTCGTGGGAAGGAAAGACGAAACCAGATTCTCAGCAAAGCCAACTTGTATTTTTAATTTTTGTTTTTTTAGACAGTGTCCAAGCCCGACCAGCGATTCCAGCCGCTCCAAATAGAGGATGGTAGAGCGGCGATGGCCAGAATTCACAAACCTTCTACATTGGAAGATCGGCTCCGGCCAGATTACGGGTTTGACCAGCAAAGTACCGCGACTTAATATGCCCCTTGCTTGATCCTATCAATAAGTCAGGTCTGAAAAGTTTCCAAAAGAAATCTAAAATCGGGGCTAAGTCCTTGAAACCACACCGGATTTACAGGTTTGATTCATTTTGTCTGGACGCCACTGCCAAGGTGCTGCTCAAAGACGGCCAGACAGTGGCGATCACACGGAAGGCAGTGGAAACACTGCTGGCGCTGGTGGAAAATTCCGGGCAGGTCGTTTCAAAAGAAGAATTGCTCAGCACAATCTGGCCGGATCGGATCGTGGACGAAGCGAATCTGACACAGAACATAGCGATGGTCAGGCGCGCGCTGGCCGCAGGGCGTGGGACGCCGGCTTACATTGAGACCTTTCCCGGACGCGGTTACAGATTACTCGGCCCGGTCATTGCCGAAACTGCTGTCGAACCGGAACAATCTTTGCCCGAAGCAGCGGCGGCCCAAATGCTCGTTCCCGACAAGGAAATTCCGCAGCCCCCGAAACCGTCACTGCCTTTGAGGACTTCGCCTTTTTCCTTTGGGCAAAGATCAATTCTCGTTTTTGCAATCGTTTTTCTTGCGGCGCTCTCGCTCGGCGGCTGGTTCTATTGGCAAAAAAACGTCAGTTCGTCCGAAACCGTGTTTCGCGTTTCGCCCTTCACGCGGTTACCCGGCAGAGAGCTGCAACCCGCGCTTTCGCCGGACGGGCGGAAGGTTGCGTTTTTGTGGGATCAGGGGACTGGGCAACCGCCGGACATTCACGTGCAAACGGCCGGCGAAACTTCTTCCCTTCCCGTGACGCGCGAAGCAGGTCATTACAGCAGTCCGGCTTGGTCGCCGGATGGACGGGCGTTGGCATATTTGAGAATCGAACGGCTCGGGACGGAAGTGCTGCTGCGTTCGCTGGAAAACGGCGGCGAACGCCAGGTCGCACGATTCACGCCGCCCAATTACGGTTTTCAATACCGCTTGCTGGCCTGGTCGCCCGACGGACAATGGCTGGCCGTTTCGCACGCCGACGCGCCGGACAAACCGAATGGTTTGTTTTTGGTCAGCGTCGCCACGGGCGAAAAGAAACCGCTGACCAAACCCGAACCGATGGTCGGCGGAGATATGGATCCGCACTTTTCGCCCGACGGGCAGACAATCACTTTCATTCGACACATTCAGCGTTCGCATCAGGAACTGTATTCGATTCCCATCGCCGGCGGTCAGCCCACGCCATTGACCGCCGCCGCCAAACAGATCAGCGGACACGATTGGCTTTCGGATGAAATCGTTTTCGCCTCCAATCGAGGCGGCGAATTCCGACTGTGGAAGCTGCGCGCGGGAGAAAAAGAGCCGCGCGCGCTTGGCATTTACGGCGAAGCGCCGATTGAATTGTCGCTCGCGCGAAAAGCGCCGCTGCTGGCTTATTCGCTTCAGCAACAGGATCGCAATATCTGGCGGCTGGATTTGAAAGACAAAACCTGGACGCGAATCGTGGCTTCTTCCGCGCAGGACGCTTCGCCGCAATATTCGCCCGCCGGCGACAAACTCTGCTTCCGCTCCGACCGTACCGGCGAAGAACAGCTATGGGTGAGCGATGCGGACGGCGGCAATCAAACGCAAATCACCAAAGGCGATTTGTACCCTTCAGTCGGCCATTGGTCGCCGGACGGACGGCAAATCGTTTTCAACAACGCTCGCAGCGGCGAGATTCTGTTGGCCAATCAAACCGAAGGAAAAATCTGGACGGTTAGCGCCACCAGCGTCAGCGGCGTTCATCCGATTTTTTCGCCTGATGGCCGATGGATTTATGCCGGAACCACCAAGAACCTGATTCGCTTTCCCGGCGGCGGCGGCGCGCCTGTGGAAGTTGTAAAAACCGGCGGATTTTCGCTGGGTTTGTCAAAGGATGGAAAGTGGCTGTACTTCATGCGTGATGCCAACGATTCTGTGCTCTGGCGCGCCAACGTCGAAACCGGCGAATTTTCCACGGCTCTGGAAGGTCTGCTGCCCAATTGCACCAGTTGCTGGGCGCTGGCCGAAGACGGCATTTATTACCTCGGCAGCGACAAACAATCCTTCGACGCGCAGGCCATTTCCTTTCTCGACTTCGCGACGGGAAAAACGCGCGAAATCGTTAAATATCCGGAGCCGATCTCTCCTGTCGGCAGCGGCCCTTTTTCACTCTCGCCGGATCGCCAGGGCTTGCTGTGCGTCCGTGTTGACCCCTCCAACAGCGACATTATGCGGGTCGAACCGTTTCGATAATTTTGCGTCTCTAACTATAAGACCAAAAACAATCAGGCATTTAGAATTTAGACAGGATGGGACAGGATTTCTTCAGGATTGACAGGATAGTG
>CAZRXE010001061.1:0-2157 GCA_964603695.1 uncultured Heliomicrobium sp. | reverse complement strand
AGAGGAAGTCAGAGCAGCCCCCACGGTTCGCTTCGGATGCACCGCCCGGCCATATATTTTTCAAAGGTAGCTAATGTCCATACCAGCCATATTTCCGAGTTCGAAGCCGTTCAAAAAACGGATTGCGCGGGCGCGTCATTTGATCGCGTGTCTGTTGGCTTGCTGTGTCGTCGCGCAAGGCGCTCTAGCCGATTCGATCACCTATCGTCAATTGCGGCAGGATCAAGGCGGCAGAACCGCGACCGTCACTTCTGCGCCGAAAGTCGTCCGCACCGACGATCAGCAGGATCAAAATAAGGAGCAACAAGGCCAACCAGCAGGCGTGGCGCAGGAAAGCCCTGCGCCGCCGGAATTCGTTCGCCTGCCGGATGGCCGCATAGTGCGTTACGGGCCGGGGATTGTTTGCGACGAAAACTGCGTGGAGCCGATTGCGCCGGCAGCCTTTCGCGGCCCTGGTCCCGGATTTTGGTGGATCATTCCGCCGATTGTCGCAGGCGGAATTTTGTGCGTGGTGTTGTGCCGCCCGAACGACAATCCGCAACCATCGCCGACCATAGTTATTCCTTCCAGTCCACAACCCACCGTGACGGCGTCGCCGGGAATCTCGCCCACGCCCCTGCCAACGGCCACGGTGCAACCAACACCGGAAATTCCCGAACCGGGAACGCTGATTTTGCTGGGCGCGGGCTTGAGCGCGCTGCTCGCTCGCAAGCGTCTGGCGGCCAGAAAACAACAATCGTAGCTTCATTGTTTCTCCTTACACACACTTTGATCGAGCCTGAACTCCATTCCGAAGTTCAGGCTTTTTGTTTGTGCTACATTCGTTGCCGACGCTGCAATTACGGCGTCGGCGGGGCGTTCAATTGCCGTGCGAAAATCGCATTAAGTGAATCGAAAAGGATGAAATCATGAAAAGAAGTTTGTTGATCGTTTTGCTGGGACTGTTCTCGCTCTCGGCGCAGGCTGCGGGCTTTGATTGGGAACGCGCCGTATCGCTTTACAAACAAGGCCAGTTTCGCGAAGCTCTGGCCGAATTTCAAAAAGTCATAGCCGAATACCCCGACCATTCCGACAGTTGGAAATACGTCGGCCTTTCTTACTACCAATTGAAAGAATACAAGTCGGCGATTGAGCCTCTGGACAAGGCGCTGGCCCTCAAACGCAAGGAAAACCGTTTCGACCCGGATTTATACCGCGCTCTGGGTCAATCGCATCTGGCGCTGAATCAGTTCGAGCAGGCGCTGCCGTATTTTGAAACCCTGACCAACTCGCAGGTCAACGTCGCCGTTAATTTTCATTTGCTGGGCGTGGCCTATTCCAACCTGAACCGCCCGGAAGAAGCCTCCGTAGCTTTTGCCAAAGCGGCTAAGCTCGATCCGAAAGACGGGGACACGTTTTATTACCTGGGCGTGCAGCAGTTCCGCACCGGCAAAATAGAAGAAGCCATCACCACGCTTCGAAGCGGTCTGACCGCCGATCCGAAGAACATCGAAATGCTGGGATTGTTGGCCGAATCTTTATTGCGTCAAGCCGCCACTTTGACCGATGAGAAAAAAGCAGGTGCGATGTTTGAAGAAGCTATTCGGTTGGGCACGACGCTGAAGAGTTTGAAAGACGACGCATCGGCGGCGGAACTGCTCGGACGCGCGTATCTGGCTGCCAAGAAATATGCGCAAGCCGAACCGCTGTTGTCGAAAGCTCTGGCCGAAACCAAACAGCCGACCGCCGCCCTTTATTTCAATTTGGGATTTGCGCTGGCGCAAAGCAAAACCTGGCCGCGCGCGGCGGAAATGTTCGCAAGCGCCGATAAGCTCAATCCGGGCGATGTGAACACTTTGTATTATTTGGGATTTGTTCAGGAAAGCTTGCGCCGTTATCCGCAGGCGCTTGAAGCTTATACGAAAGCCTTCGAAGCTGGCGGTCGCAGCAACGCGGACATTCGCGCCAGCATTGACCGTGTTACGCCGCTGGCCAAGCAGTGAAACTTTTTGGGAGCGCAGTGTTCGATTGCGCTCCCAAATTTTTCCGGCAAGTTTCATTTCCCGGATAGCGGTTCGCTGCTTATTTTCCATTTGTGATATGAAATTTGAAATTGGCCATTGACCAATCAGTTCAGCCATTTATCGGCAATCAATGACAAATGAAAAATTCCAATTG
>CAZRXE010001060.1:0-1866 GCA_964603695.1 uncultured Heliomicrobium sp. | reverse complement strand
AACAAGACGGCGGCCCATCCCAAACTGGCAATCAAAGCCACAATAATCACCCAACGCAGTATTTGTAACGAAGCCGTGTTCACCGCAGGGGCAGCCGAATTTTTCAGGAAGAGCTTGGCGAATAAGTCGCGGATTCTTTGCTGAATTTTTCTGAGCCAATTTTGAATCGCGGATTCCTGTTTTTCTTCGGGTTGATATTCCGCTCGCGTCAAAATTTGCTGCAATCGTTCCTGCGTGGCTTTTGCCTCGGCCCCAGCATTGGATGCGGGTGTTTCGCTCAGGCGGTGATGAAGTGCCTCTAACCGACTGGCGATTTCGGCTAGTTGGTTGACGCGTTTGTTTTCGTCTGCGCGTTCCATCTGCGCAATGGCGGTATGCAGCCAGGAATTGTCTACATGCGTAATGTCCTTCCTGGCCGCATCGCGTGCAATGTCTTCTGTTGTCGGTAGGAGCTCCGCCACTTGACGCAACAAATCCGCCTCTTCCTCCTGCGAATGTTCATTGTCCGCCGCGTCTGCGGCAATTCTGGCAGCAGCAGCAACACGCTGCACATAATTTTCCAGCGGCGTCACGGCTTGTGCTGCAGACAGCAGCAGGCAAAGAACATAGGCCAAAGCACAAAGCGTGAGAGCCAATACGCGCGTTCGTTTTGCCTTTGGATATTTGCCGTTTGCTGGTTGTTGTTGCATGGCCGGGCATCATAACGCGTTGGAATAATCCTTGCCAGTGCAAAGTCCGGCTGTTATTTTAGCGGTTTGGTTTGCACGTACTGAAGGACATTATGGGCAGTTTCGTCAAACTTTCAGACACCTATCATCTGCGCCTCGCAGGTGAACGGCTGCCGCTCTACAAACGAGCAGGCGAGAGTTACGAACACGTGCTGATGAAAGCGCTCGGCTATGCGATGTTTCGCCCGGCGTATCCGACACTGGAAATCGAACGGCGCATCGGTTTGCGTTACAAGCCGGATTTGATTGCACTTGATCAGGTGCAGCAGATTGAATTTTGGGGCGAATGTGGTGCGGTTAGCTTTCGCAAGATCGCCTGGCTTGCCAAACATACGCGCGCGCAGCGCATCGTGATTTTTAAGTTTGCGCAAACGCTGCAAGCCGTTGCGCAATGGATTCAATCGTTACGGGCAGAAGTGGAGCACCGCTATCGCCCTGCCACACGCGTATCGCTGATCAATTTCGCCGCGCGTGTGAGAGATGACGTAGAAAAGGAAATCAATACAGTGCCAGAGAACTGGTATCAAGCTTACGAGATTTAGCGAGCAAAAAACGCATCGCTCAGCAACAGAATTTATGGAAAACAATATTCGCAATATCGCAATTATCGCTCACGTAGATCATGGCAAAACCACGCTTGTGGATGCCATGCTCAAGCAATCCGGCCTCTATCGCTCCAACGAGAAAATCATTGAGCGGGTGATGGATTCGATGGATTTGGAGCGCGAACGTGGCATCACGATCATGGCCAAAAACACAGCGGTGCATTACGGCACGACCAAGATCAACATCCTCGACACACCCGGTCACTCAGATTTCGGTGGTGAAGTCGAACGCGTCCTCAAACTCGCGGATGGCGTTGTGTTGCTTGTGGACGCATCGGAAGGCCCGCTGCCGCAAACACGCTATGTCCTCTCAAAAGCCCTGGAGCAAAAGCTGCCGGTCATCTGCGTCATTAACAAAATTGACCGGCAGGACGCGCGCCCGCAGGAAGTCGTGAACGAAGTGTATGACTTGTTCATTGACCTCGACGCCTCGGACGAGCAGATTGATTTTCCGATTCTGTATGCCATCTCGCGCGACGGCATTGCCAAGCATGAGTTGGACGCGGAAAGCAGTTCGCTGCAACCGCTCTTCA
>CAZRXE010001059.1:0-9160 GCA_964603695.1 uncultured Heliomicrobium sp. | reverse complement strand
GGCTGCCGCTAGGCGGCGCGGGCTTTTACGATCCGGGCGCGGCTTTTAATTGTCGTTTGCGCGCGACTATAAGCGGAGGCGTGACGGTCAATTCGGTCAGTTACCGCGATTCGGCAACTGTTGTCCTCAATGTTTCGACCGTCAACGCCGCGCCCGGACCAAAGTCCGTGACCATCACCAATCCAGACGGCCAGTCGGCGACAGGCAATAACCTGCTGACTGTTGGCGCGTGTTCTTATGTCGTTAGTGCGACGCAACTGAGCTTTACCGCCGCCGGAGGCACTGGCGCGATCAATGTGGAAAGCGCGTCTGGCTGCGGATGGACAGCGGTCAGCAATGCAGGTTTTCTGACGATCAATTCCGGAGGCGCGGGCGCGGGCAACGGCGTGGTCGGATTCACGGTTGCACCGACGGTTGGGACTGCATGTACCGGCACGATTATTGTTGCCGGGCGAACCGTGACTGTCTTGCAAAGCGCGGGCGGCGGTTGCAGCTACGCCTTGTCAGCCGGCGGTAAGAACTTTCCGGCCAGCGGCGGAGCTGGCAGTTTCAATGTCACGACTTCATCGGACTGCGCCTGGTCTGCGGTGTCGAATGATTCTTTCGTCAGTGTTTTGTTCACGAGCGCGGGGCAGGGAAGCGGCACTGTGAGTTTTGCCGTCGCCGCAAATGAACGTCCCGTGACGCGCAGCGCAACGATCACGGCGGGTGGCCAGACGTTCACGGTTTCACAGGAAGCGCCACCGTTTGAGTTGGCGGCGGATGACGGAAGTTTTGAAACCACTGCCGGAAACTCCGCTGGTGGCGTTTCCTTCCGCGTCAACCGGCTGACGCCGGGCTTTTATCCGGCGACGCTCAACGCTGTGGTCGTTTATTTTCCGAACAACGGCAGCGTCAAACTTGGCGACGCTTTTACTGTGCTGGCCGGCACGAATCCGGACGGCGACGCGAACATTGACGGCACGGTGTTCCAAAGCGTGTCTGCGCAAGTGCGGGCGACTGGCGATTTCAATCTCATCAGCATTCCGCCGCTGACCATCAGCGAAGGCGATTTCGTCATCGGCATTCGCTTGAATCAGGCGGTCAATGTTTTTCCCTTCTCGCTCGACACCACGAAATCGAAAGGCCGTTCCTATCGTTCGCCGGACGGCCAAACCTTCACGCAGATTGACAGCGAGGGCACGGGCGGCAATTACGGCTTGCGTGCGCGGTTGGAGCGTCCGTCGAAATTGATTGTCGGCGCGGGCATTGCGCTCGAAGCTGAAAGTTGCCTGCCCGCCAACCGCGCCATTGATCCGGGCGAAACAGTGACAGTCAGTCTTTCGCTCGGCAACAACGGCGTGAACGCCACGCGGAGTCTGACGGCGACGCTGCTCTCCGGCGGGAACGTCATTCCGGTTGGGAAAACGGGAGCGTCGGCATCGCCGGAGGCTGTGCAAAGTTACGGGGCGATTGCGCCGGGCGGGCCTTTCGTTTCGCGTCAATTCTCGTTCATTGCCGTGGGCGCTTGCGGCAGCATCATTCCGGTTCGGCTGAGCTTGAAAGACGGCGATGAAGACTTCGGAAACGTCACTTTCAATTTCACGCTCGGTGCGTTGGGAACGACCACGCGCACGTTCAACTACAACGGCGACGCGGTGAAGATTCCCGATGGTGACGCGCGCGGCGTCAGCGTGCCGCTCACGGTCAGCGGGTTTCCCGGCAATCTGGCTGATTTGAATTTCCGCATTGACGGCACGGACTGCGTGACGGATCGCGGCGCGCCCGGCGTCGGTGTGGATCATTCCTGGGTGGGCGATTTGGTTTTCCGTCTGACTTCGCCGTCCGGCACGACCGTGACAATCATCAATCGCGCCGGCGGCAGCGGCAACAGCGGCAAAAACTTTTGCCGGATGGCGTTGGACGACGATGTTGCCAGCGCGACTTCAATCAATAACGTGACGGCTTCCGGCGCGCCTTATAGCGGAACCTTCAAACCTGCCAATCCACTTGCGGCCTTTGACGGCGAAAATCCGAACGGCGTTTGGACGCTGACAGTGATTGACGGATTCGCGGGCGACACCGGCAACGTGCGCGCGTTTTCGCTGATACTGACGGGGTTTGCGTGTTGTTCGACTGGATGTCTGGATGTTGCCGGACTGAGCGCCACTACCGGAGCGGCGGGCAGCCAAATCAGCATCAGTGGCGCGGGCTTTAATGGTGTAACTTCGGTCAAGTTTGGAGAAGTCTCCACCGGCTTCACCGTCATCAATGACAACACTCTGACCGTCATCGTTCCCGCCGAAGCCCGCACCGCGTCCATTGTTTTGAGCAAGCCCGGCTGTGTGGACGCGCGAACGCAGACTTTCACTGCCTTTCCGGCCATTGCCATGGCACCGGTCACACTGAACGCGACGACAGGATTGCCTTCCACTCTGACCGTCAGCCTGAGTTATCCGCAATCGAACGGCACTTTGGTCGCGCTGGCCTCGTCGAATCCGACGCTGGCCACCGTTCCGGCCAGCGTCATGATTCCGGCGGGCGCGGCTTCGGCGGAATTTCAACTCAGCGGGCTTGCGCCCGGTTCGCCTTTGACGATTACCGCCACGCTGCCGGCCAAACTCGGCGGGCGCGCAGCCGGCATCACCGGCAGCATACGCGTCGGTCAGGGATACGAAGCGGATGCCTCGCCGCGTCCGACTGGCAACAACACAGGAATTTTCACGATCACCGATTGGGTACAGATCGGGCGCTTTCTGGCCGGACTTGAAGTGCCCGCCAATGGCAGCGAATTTCAACGCGCTGACGTTGCTCCGCGCGAAACACTGGGCGACGGCCAAATCACGCTCAGCGATTGGGTGCAGGCCGGACGCTACATTGCCGGACTGGACCCGCCCGCCTTAGCCGGTGGGCCGACCGCGCCGGTTTCCAAATTCAACACCAGGACGATGAACGTCAGGCTTGCGGTGAAGGCGGCAGCACCTGCCTTGACAGTCGCGAGCGACGGCAGCCAGGTCAGTGTGAATTTGAACGCCTCCGGCGAAGAAAACGCTTTGAGCTTCAGTCTCAAGTTCGATCCGAAGCAATGGCGTTTCGTCGCCGCTCAGGCCGGACGCAACGCACGCCAGGCCGCAGTGATTGCCAATTCCACAGAACTAAAACAAGGCCGCGTCGGCATTTTGCTGGCCTTGCCCAGCGGCCAGACGCTTTCGGCAGGCGAGGGTGAAATCGTGGTCTTACAATTCGCGCCGCTCCGCCCAGGGCACCGCTTGCCGCCCGCCGTGGGATTGGGACATTCGCCGGTGGTCGCCGCCGCATTGGATTCGCAGGCGCGCCCCGTCGTACTTCACTAATCGGCACAGTAAAATCGTGGGACAGGCTTTAGCTTGTCCAGAGTGCAGCCAGGCTACCTGTCCCACGTTCTGCTGACCAAAGAGACTGGAGGAATCAACAAATAATGGCGGCTGAAAACTCACAAGAAACTTTGCCACAAGCCGAGGCGAAGAAAACACACCGCGCTGAGCGGTACTTTTTGGAAGGCCCAAAATCGCGAAGTTCCGACACGATGACGGTGTTTCAAATACTGAAGGAATTCATTCGCGGTTTTCGCACACTGCATTTCGTCGGCCCTTGCGTGACGGTCTTCGGTTCGGCGCGCTTCAAGGAAGATCATCCGGATTACTCTTTGGCACGCGAAGTCGGCTCGGCGCTGGCGAACATAGGTTTTACGGTGATGACAGGCGGCGGCCCAGGCATTATGGAAGCCGCCAATCGCGGCGCGAAAGACGCCGGCGGCGCTTCCATCGGCTGCAACATCGTTTTGCCTTTCGAGCAAAAACCGAATCCTTACCTGGATAAGATGATAGAGTTCCGCTACTTCTTCATTCGGAAGGTCATGCTCATCAAATACTCGTATGCTTTCGTTGTCTTGCCGGGTGGCGTCGGCACTATGGATGAACTGTTTGAAGCCCTGACGCTGATTCAAACCCGCAAGATTCTGGATTTTCCCGTCGTGCTGATGGCGCGCGCTTATTACCAGCCGATGATCGAATACCTGGAAATGATGGTTCGCGAACGGACGATCGGCGAAGCCGACTTGAAACTGGTGATGCTGACCGATTCGGTGGAAGAAGCCATGGCCCACATCGAGCAACACGCCGTGCAGAAATTCAAACTCAAACGCGTACCTAAACCAATGCTGGTGCTGGGCGAAAAATAACCGGAGCGCGGGCGTCCCGCCCGCTAAATAAAAAAGCCGCGAAGCATCCCTTTTCTCAGGTCACGCGCCGCCGAAATCAATCTTAAGGTTTGGAGCCAAAGGAAGACTGCTCAGCACGTGGAGCTTCGCAATTCGGGTGCGCGATTCATCCGTATGCCATAGCCGAACCCAGAAGGTGCGCGTCCAGCCTTCGATGACGAAAATGGAATCGCTCTGCACCATCGGCGCGGGATCCGCCCAGCCGCCCTCGCGCAACGCTGCAAAGAGTTCCGGCAAATACTGACGAAACTCTTCGCGTTCGATGGTGGCGTCCTGTTCTTCAAGCTCTGCGGGCGGCAATTCGACAGGCTCGGCGGATTCAAGCAACAGCCGGGCGGCGGAGCGTCCGGATTCTTCGCGTTTTTTGTGTAGAGCCATAGCTTCAGTCCTGTTTGTTTTTCAGCAGTTCCAGCGGCACGCGCGCGCCGTAGGCCGTGGAGCGCGCCAGTCGCGCGAAGTGATCGTAGGCCAGGCGGGCGACTTTGGCGATGGCGTCGTCGGCATTGGCGTTTTCGCCGTTGTAGTTGGTCATTACGGCAATAGCGAAGGGGCGATTGGGAACATAAACAATGGCCCAATCGCAGGTCACGCCTTCGATGCCGCCGGGTTTGTTGGCGATTTCGATACTGGTCGGCAGCAGTTTGGGAATGGGACTGCTCTTTCGCAGCTTGAGAAACTTCAGCACGTCATCGCTCAACTGTTTGTTGACGGCCTGTCCGCGATAAAGCTTTTCCATCAATTGCATGGCTTCGCGCGGCGTAGCGATGTTTTCGTCGCCGCGCGCCGAGGCCGCCGTGTCAATCATCTTCCGTCGCAAACGAATGCCGTTCAGTCGCAGATCATCCAGAGTGCGATTGACGTTGGCCATGCCGGTCTGGTCAATCAGTATATTGGTCGCTGTGTTGTCGCTGAGTACGATCATCAGGACGGCCAAATCGCGCAGACTCAGTTGCGAAGCCCCGTCGCCGAAATTGACTATCACGCCGCTGCCGCCGACTTGGTCTTTGCGTTCAACGCGGCGCAGGTCTGTCAATTTGTATTTTCCTTCGGCGGCTTGTTTGTGAAGCTCGATCAGGATGGGGATCTTGATGGAACTGCCGGTGGGAAAGGTGAACTGTTCGTTGAGCAGGATTTCTTCGCCTGTGGTCAGGTCTTTGATGGCCAGGCCCATCACGCCGTCGAATTGATTAGCGACTTTCTCAATTTCGGCGGAGAGCTTTCGGCGTAGCGCTTCCAGATTTTTTTCCTGGGCGAATGCTGAACTGAAGACCAGAAGCAGGCAGGTAAACGAAAGTAGCAGCCGTCCCGCTTTCGAGATTGAATAAAGAAACATAGCTCAATTGACCCGTTTGGTTTTATCGCGCCAGTAAGGTTCGCGAATTTCTTTTTTCAGGATTTTTCCGGTACCGCTCTTGGGCAGTTCACCGGAGCGGATTTCGACGCGCTTGGGGACTTTGTAATCGGCCAGCCGCGCCGCGCAGAACTCGATCAACTCCGTTTCGGTCAAATGGGCATTGGCTTTGAGCGTGACGATGGCGGTGACGGCTTCGCCCCAGCGTTCGTCCGGCACGCCGATGACGGCGGCTTCGCTGACGGACGGGTGCTGGTACACGACGTTTTCGACTTCGGTCGAATACACGTTTTCGCCGCCGGAAATAATCATGTCTTTCTTGCGATCCACCAGATAGAGGTAGCCGTCTTCGTCCGCCACGGCCATATCGCCTGTGTGCAGCCAGCCGCCTCGCAAGGTGTGGGCGGTTTCTTCCGGGCGTTTCCAGTAACCGAGCATGACGTTGGGGCCGCGCGCGACGACTTCGCCGATCTCGCCCAGCTTGACCGGCCGGCCTTCGTCGTTGACCAGTTTGATTTCGACGCCGGCGATGGGGCGGCCACAGGAAGCCAGGCGACGGACGCGGGATTCGTCTTCCTGAATTTGATGATCTTCGGCCGTCAGCGCGGTCAGCAGCGGGCTGGATTCGGTCTGGCCGTAACCTTGAGTGAATTCGACGCCGGGCAGAGCAGACATTGTTCGTTTGAGCAACTCGACGGGCATGGGCGATGCGCCGTAGGTGATGCGTTGCAAACTGCCGAGATCGTGTTTGCCGAAATCCGGGTGATTGATGAGGAAGTTAATCATTGTCGGAACCAAGACGGTGCTGCTGACCTGCTCGCGTTCGATCAATTCCATCATCAGTTTCAGGTCGAAGCGGGGCAGGATTGTGTGCGTGCCACCGTTGACGGTGACGTTGATGACGGCGGGAAAGGTCGCCAGGTGAAACATCGGCGCGGCGTGCAGGAAATTCTGCTTCGGTTCGGGCGTGCGCACCGCCAGCGAATGCAGCGCGTTCATCCACAGGTTGCGGTGGCTGAGCATGACGCCTTTGGGCAAACCCGTCGTGCCGCTGGTGTAAAACAATCCGGCCAGACTTTCATCCGAAACCTCTTCGCTCATCAGCGGTAGTGTTGAAACGTCGCCGGATTCGGCCAGCAAGGTTTCGTAATCGTTGAAGCCTTCGCCGCCGCCGACGGCTATGTAATGTTCGATTCCCTGCAATCTGGATTTGAAGGTTGCCGCGATTGCACGCAGTGTCTCGTCGGTGATGAAGGCTTTGCATTCGGCGTCGTTGAGGATGAAGACGAGTTCGTCCGCCGCCAGCCGTGTGTTGAGCGGCACGACGACGGCTTCGAGTTCAAAGCAGGCATAGACGGTTTCCAGAAATTGCGCCGAGTTGAGCAGGTAAATCGCCACGCGGTCGCCGCGCTTAATGCCGAGCCTGCGCAGAGCCTGGGACAGCGACTGCACACGCAGACCGAATTCGCGATAGCTTTGCCGCCGCCCCTCGAAAATGGTGGCCGTGCGATTGGGAAAGTAACTGACTGCACGCCTGATGACGCGATTCAGAATCATCTCTGGTCTCCGGTGTTTCGTGATCAGTGTTGCGTAAGTTGCTTGCGGGATGTTGCGCGCGGAGAGTAGGGGATTGTGCGGGCGGAGGCAAGAGAACCGCCGATTGAAAAGGCTCGTCTCGCCGAATCGTGACCAATACGATTCGGCGAGACGAGCCTTTTCAATCGGCTTTTCCGAACACGATGAAGCCGGCCCAGTAGGCTGGATGGCGATAGTCCGTGTTCGATCCATTGATGAGCGTGAGCGCGGCCTGTCGCATTGCTTCGGCTTTGGAGAGTTGAGGAGATGTTTGATTGAGTTTGTCGTGGAGCGCAATCATCAGATTGGCGGTGCTTTTGTCGCTAACCTTCCACTGGCTGACAATCGTTATCGGGCAACCGGCGACCAACAATGAGTACGGCAGGCCGATGACGCCTTCCCCATCTCGAATCTGACCGCGCCCGGTTTCGCAGGCGGACAAAATAGCTAGATTGGCGCGCAGGTTGAGTTTGGCAAGTTCGCGAGCTTCAAGAATGCCGTCTTCTTTGGAGCCTTTCTGAGTTTGCGACAACACAATGCTCGAACGCATCGGATCGAGATCATTATACAAGCCGTGCGCGGCCAGATGCAGGATTTCATACTTCGACGCCAGTTCCTTGAAACTGTCTTCCGTCGCGAAACCGCGAATGAGTACCTTGGTGCTTCGCGGGTCATAGTGTTTGGAAATTTGCGCCACCTGCTTTTCTGCATCGGGAAGTGGCCTGAGTGAATCGTCCATCAACGCCCCTGGCGTTTGCAGGCTTTTCTTCAAAGGCAGAGAGGGGTTGCCCAGTGCCAATAGCTTCAGTTCCGCCGCGGCGCGTGCCGCCGGTAAGGACATTTTGTGCAGAATCTTGAATGACGGTGCATAGGAAATGGCACAGCTCTCGATCAGGTAACGATTGTCCGGGGTTTTGAGAGATTGAAAAGGCATTTCCCACAATGGGCCGTCCGGGACGATGACGAGCGAGGTGATGTTTTTCAATTGTTCCTGCGCCTTGCCCAGCAACTTGCCGTGCCATTCGCGTGCCGCTTGGTCCAGGTCATCGGCTTGATGCAGATTGACTATCTGATTGCGGAACTTCTCCACGCCGTTCCTAATTTGCTGCTTTCTGATTCCCAGCGGGTAGACCTGTAAATTGACCTTGCCTGCAGTTTTCGTCACTGCGAATAAAAATGCCTGCTCTTCGCTCATCGCAAATTGAAGCAGCGCAGTTTGCTCATTCGGCAAGAGATCGGCCAAATCCTGAGCGGTCAGTCTGGATTCCTGCGTCCATCGTTTCGCTACTTCTCCTGCGTTGGAAACGAGTCTGGCGCGCGTCGCATCCAGCGACGCTTTGATTTTTTCTAGTTCGGATGTCAGCGCGGCGATCTTTTGATCGTCGGGCGACGCGCCGAATTCCTCGCAGGCGAGTTGCAGATCAAGTTTGAAATACTGATTAACCAGCCGTTGCCGTTCTTCCACGATGGCTTGCGCGGACAGCCGATACTCTTTACCGGTCGGATCGCCGAGCAGGTTGTACAGAAAACGGCCTTTGGATCGGTCCGCGTAGTGCAAAGCTTCTTCAACTTCGCCCTGCGAAACCAACACGGCTGTGATCCAGCCATAAGGCGAATACTGATAGCCTAGCGACACCGGCTCGGATTCCGAATTCACAGGAATCCGGGCGCGTTGTTCCTCAATGATTTTTATGGCTCGATCAAAAGCGGCGCGAGCCTGCGGCAGATTTCCGGCGGCGTAATTGACGATTCCTTCAGCCCTGTACAAATTTCGGAGTCGGGCGGTTTCTTCCGCTGTCAGCGTCTTTTTCCCGGTTAAGGACGATTCCAGTTTGTTGCGAGCCAGCAAAATGGATTTCAGCGCCTGGGAAGAGTTTTTTCCGGCGCTTTCAACCAGTGCCGTCAAGTAATCCTCTGAGCTGGAACCTTCGACTCGTATTTTGGAGAGAAGCCCCCGTGCCGCACTCAGTGCCTCTGCATCCGTTGTGCCGTCCCCT
>CAZRXE010001058.1:0-2121 GCA_964603695.1 uncultured Heliomicrobium sp. | reverse complement strand
TCCACGTGTTCCAGTCTCCAACCGTTGGCCGGCAAAAACGAACGGTCGAAGGCGGATTGAATAGCTTCCCGCGAGTCCAGCCCGCTGGCGTTCGAGGCTCCCAGATTGACCACTACTTTGGCCGTGCCGGGAGAAATCTTTGTCGCCAGATTTTCCAGCACCTTTTGCATGTAGAGCCAGCCTCTGGTGTTTTGATTGTTGGAAAAGTCACCGTGGTCATTGGCGTCAGTGCCGTCAATGATGACAGCGCCGCCGACAGTTGGCGGCGTGCCGCCGCCGCCGACAGTTCGGCAGGGCGAAAATTCGGAAGTGTTATTGGCCGCATCGGTAACCGTGGCGGTGACGAAGCTGCCGGCAGGCGTACCGACGGGCAGAACGGCGCTGAATGCGGCATTGCCTGCAGCATCCGTCGTCACAGTGGTTTGACCCAGAAAGGTTTGCCCTTCGCCGTTGCCGGAACTGTCGCAGGCCGGGTTGGAAAAAAACTGCACAGTGAAAACGGCATTGGCTGCGCTGTTCAAGGTTCCGGCAATGGTTGTGCTTGCGCCGTCGCCGTTGGCGTTGGTCAGCATCGGGAAGTTTTGCAGATTGTTGGGGCCTGTGTCGCCGTCGCCTGCATCGTTGGCCGTTATGCCATTCGGCACATTCGAGGTGCTTAAATCCACGCCCAACGCGCCATTGACGTAAATTTGATTGCCTTGAATGCGTATGCCGGTGATAGGTCTTGTAGCGGTTTGCGTGAGAGCCACGCCGGCGCGTCCATTGAAGGCAATGCGATTGCCCGATTCCGCCGCGCCGCCGATGGTCGTGTTGGTTGTGTTGGTCAAAACCGTAACGCCGTCCAGGGAATTGGGAAGGCCGCCCGTCCCCGCCGCATTGAGGCCGATCCAATTGCCCAGCACCTGATTGCCGGTGGCGACCACTTCCGAATCGCCGCCGATGGCCACGCCGGAACCATCGTTGCCGGAAATGATGTTTGTCGTGCCCGTTCCCGATCCGCCGATCACGTTGTTGAGGCTTTCGCCCGTGATGACGACGCCCGCGCCGCTGTTTCCCAAATCGCGCGCACCGCTGATATCCGTGCCGATGTAATTTCCCAACACCTGATTGGAGCTGGAAAAGAAAATGAAGACGCCGCTTTCGTTGCCGGAAATCAAATTGCGCGCCGCCGCCGTTCTGCCGCCCACGATGTTGTTGACGGTGCTGTTCATAAATACGCCGCTGCGATTGGGGATGGCCGCCGTTCCGGTTGCGTTTGTGCCGATCAGATTTCCCAGCACCTGATTGCCGCCATAACTGACAAGATTGACGCCTTCGTTCGCGTTGCCGGAAATAAGGTTTCCGTCGCCGGGCGTTGTGCCGCCGATGATGTTGTTCGGCGAATGCACCTGTATGCCTTGAACACCATTGCCCAAATCAAGCTGCCCCGCCACATCCGTGCCAATGTAATTGCACGAGACGGTGTTGCCGCCGTTCGGATGCAGCCGCACACCGTCGTCGGTGAAGCGGTTGACGACGAAACCGCGCACCACGCTGTTTCCGGCGCTGATGTTCAAACCAACTGCGTTTCCGGCGTTCGCACCGTTCAATTCAATTTTCAAACCGCCGGGCGTTGTGCAACTCGCGCCCGGTTGCGTCGTGGCGTCAATCACCACCGGATCGGTAATCGTCGGCAGCGGCGATGTCGGCGCGATGGTGTGCGGCCCGGAGCCTGGAATATTGAACCGGATAGTGTCGCGTCCATTGCCGGGGCCGCAATCAGTGGAGCCGGATTGATTGTTGTTGTTGGCGTTGAGAATGGCTTCGCGCAAGGTGCAAGCGCCGTTGTTGGCCACCACGTCCGAGGCGCTGGTGACGACGATGCCGCCCGAACCGCCGCCGTTGATAAGCAATGTATACGCGCGTTCGCCGAAACAATTGCCGCTGCCCGTTGCCCGCACCGTGAAATTGAAAGTGCCCGCTCCGGCAGGCGTGCCGGAAAGAATGCCTGCGGAATTCAGCGCCAATCCCGGCGGCAAGGCTCCGGCGACGATTGTGAACGCCACCGTCCCCGCGCCGCCAGTTTGCGTGAAAGTTTGTGCGTAAGGCGTGCCTAAAGCGCCGAACGGCAACACCGGATTA
>CAZRXE010001057.1:0-3128 GCA_964603695.1 uncultured Heliomicrobium sp. | reverse complement strand
GCATCGCCACGCGAACTGGGGATTCAAAATGGATCACAGGCGACGAAGCGCGCGCCGCTTCGCAGGCGTTGCGGAGCGAATACGACGCGATTTTGGTCGGCGTCGGGACGGTGTTGGCCGATGATCCTTTGCTGACGGATCGAACTGGAAAACCTCGTCGTAAGCCATTGGCGCGCGTGGTACTCGACGCGGAGCTTCGCACGCCGACCGATTCGCAGTTGGTGCTGACGGCGCGAGAGTTTCCGCTTTTGGTTTTCACGTTGCCGGAAGTTATTTCCACGGCCAAGCGGGACGAGTTGAAATTGCTGGGCGTCAGTGTTTTTAGCGTTGGGGCTGAATCCGGCAAGCTGGATTTGACGCAAGTTTTGCGGACACTGGCGGAGAATAAGTTGACGAGCTTGATCGTCGAAGGCGGCGCAACTGTTGCCGGTTCGTTTGTCGAACAGCGGCTGATTGATAAAGTGACGTTTTTCCTTGCGCCGAAAATCATTGGCGGGCGCGAAGCCGTTTCGGCAATCGGCGGTAAGGGAATCGAATTTTTGAAAAATGCGGTTGAGCTTCAAGACACTAGCGTTATATCTCACGGTGATGATCTTGAAATCACCGGTTACCCCAAGGCGGCATAAGCATGCGGGCAAAGCGCAGTCTCGGTCAAAATTTCCTGGTCAATTCGTATTACTCAGAACGCATTGTGTCTTCAGTCCATCCGCAGCCGGAAGAAACCATCATCGAAATTGGCCCCGGACACGGTGCATTGACGCAATTGCTGGTTGCGAGCGGCGCGCGGGTTGTTGCCGTGGAGCTTGACCGGGAGTTGGTTCCGGCGTTGAGACAGACATTCGTCACTGCCGCGAACTTGCGTTTGCTGGAAGCGGACGCGCTGGGAGTGAATTTTTGCGAGGCCATCGCGCCTGCAACATCGGCGCGTGTGGTGGCCAATCTGCCGTACAACATTTCAACGCCGATCTTGCAGCGGTTGATTCAGCAGCGCCGCTGTTTGAGCGAAATGACGTTGATGCTTCAGCGCGAAGTAGTCGAGCGCATTGTTGCGCCGCCCGGCGGCAAAGAGTGCGGGTATTTATCCGTGCTGGTGCAGTTTTATTGCGAAGCCGAAAAACTCTTCGATATTCCGCCCGGCGCGTTTCGGCCTGCGCCGAAAGTGGTTTCCAGCGTCGTTCGATTGAAAGTCCGTCCGCAGCCGGCAGCGGAAGCGAATGATGAAGAGTTGTTTTTTGAATTAACAAAGACTTTGTTCGCGCAGCGCCGAAAAACGATTTTGAACAATTTGCGCACCGGTGCGGCAAGGTTGGGATTGGCGGATGCCGCGCAAGTAAATCATTTGCTCAGTCAGGCGGAACTTGATCCTCAGCGGCGCGCAGAGACTTTATCTATCGCGGAGCTTGCCCGGCTGGCAAACGCCATTTCCAAGTCCGCCGATTAGCGGCAGGCATCGCAACTCCGCCGAATTGCGTTATACTGCGCGGCAAAAGTTAGAAAGAGACATTAACAAAAATGACAACAGGCAAATTACAGATCACTCCTCTAGGCGGACTTGGGCAGTTCGGAATGAATATGACGGTTTTTCGCTACAACGATCAGATGATTATCGTTGACTGCGGAATGATGTTTCCCGACGAAGACCTGCTCGGCGTTGACATAGCCATTCCTGACCTTACCTACATCGAAGAACATCGCGAAGAACTTGCCGGCATTGTGCTGACGCACGCCCACGAAGATCACGTCGGCGCGTTGCCCTTTGTGCTGCAAATCGCCAATGTGCCGATTTACGCCACGCAGTTCACGCTGGGTTTGGTTGAAGGCAAACTGCAAGAGTTCGGTTTGCTCGACAAAGTTCAAACGCACGTCATCAGTCCCAAGCACTCTTTCAAACTTGGCCCGTTTGAAATCGAATTCATACGTGTTTCGCATTCGCTGGTGGATTGCGTGGCACTGGCGATCCACACGCCGGTTGGCATCATTATTCACACAGGCGATTTCAAAGTGGATTTGACTCCCGTCATGGGCGAGCCAATTGACCTGAAACGGCTCAACGAATACGGCGACAAAGGCGTGTTGGCGTTGCTGTCGGATTCCACGAACGTCGAACGCGAAGGCCGCACCGGATCGGAAAAAGTGGTGATTCCGGCGTTTGAGAAAATCTTTGATGACGCCACGGGTCGCATCATCGTGGCGTGTTTTTCTACCAGCATTCATCGTCTGCAAATCATCTTCGACCTGGCCGCCGAGAAAAAACGAGCGGTGGCATTGGTCGGGCGAAGCATGATCCGTAATGTCGAGGTGGCGATGAAGCACGGTTATCTGGACATCGAAGACAATCAATTGGTCAGTCCCGCCAAAGCGCGGCGAATGTCCGCAGATGAAGTTTGTTTGCTGGTTACGGGCAGCCAAGGTGAGCCTATGTCAGCGCTGGCGCGAATGTCCGTGGACACGCACAAAGACGCCAGCGTCATCAAAGGCGATACAGTGGTCATTTCAGCGCGGCAGATTCCCGGCAATGAAAAGTCCATTTCGCGGATGATGAATCACTTGTTCAAGAAAGACGCGCGCGTAATTGATTCCGGCATTGCGCGCATTCACGTTTCCGGTCACGGGCGGCAGGAAGATTTGAAAATCATGCACGACGCTGTGCGCCCGAAATTTCTGATTCCGATTCACGGCGAAACGCGGCAGCTTTACCGTCACGCCGAAGCCGCACGCAAATGGGGCGTGCCGCGTGACCGCATAGTTCTGGCTGAAAGCGGCGATGTAATTGAACTGGACGAAAACAGCGCCGCCGTAGCTGAAAAGATCACAGTAGGGCGAACATTGATTGACGATTCCGGTTCCGGGCGGATTGATGAACTGGTGCTGCGGGATCGAAAGCACCTGGCTTATGACGGCATAGTGCTGCCCATCGTGGCCATCAACAAAACTTCCGGCGAACTGGAATCCGCGCCTGAGATTGTCCAACGCGGTTTGGCGCTTAATGATGAAGGAGCGGAATTCCTGTCAAAGGCGCGCGTTCTTGTCGGACAAACCGTCACTGGCGCAAGCCACGAAGAGCGAGTGGATTGGGCAGTCATCAAGGAAAAAATCAGAATTGAACTCAAACGGCACATTCAACGCGA
>CAZRXE010001056.1:0-2598 GCA_964603695.1 uncultured Heliomicrobium sp. | reverse complement strand
ATGATAAAGCCCGCCCATGAAACTGATCTGCTTGCGGAACGGCAGCAACGGCTCGGTTGACTTGCTGTAAATGGTCTCGCCGTTTTCCGCGACCTTGGGAAACCAGTACCACTCGGAAATTCCATGATCCTTCAATGGCAGCGACATGCCGTTGGCGGTGTAAATTGCACAGAAGCGGCGCGGGAGGCGGTCAGTCACCTCTGCGCCCATTACGTCCAGAACCGGCAGGGCCAGCGTTGCGCCGCCAAGACCTTTCAGAAAAGCGCGGCGATTAATGCGGAAAGTGTTGGTCATAGTTCCTCCAAAAGCTGCCAATCAACAAGGTTTGGGATTATTTCTTTACGCCTTCGATCACGCTGTAAAGCGAAGGCGTCGGCACGATGCGCGTCATGGCAAAACCTGCGCGGTCGAGCAGATTGCGATATTCGTCTGCGGTGCGTTCACAGCCAGACAGCACCAATAACATTTGTAAATCAAGAAACTTGCTCACGCCCGGCGCGTTGGGTTCGGGTACGATCATCTCGGCGATCAAGACTTTATCGCCGACGTTCATCCCGTCACGGCAATGGCCAAGGATGGTTACGCATTCGTCATCGCTCCAATCGTGGATGATGTGTTTCATAATATAAGCATCGCCACCAGCCGGAGCGGACACGAAGAAATCACCGCCTAAGATTTCGCAACGATCTGTGACGCCGTGCGCGGCAATCGTGCCGTGCGCCGTAGCGATGACATGCGGCGCGTCATACAGCACGCCCTGCATCGTCGGATATTTTTGCAACACTGCCGCAAGCAACTGGCCTTGCCCGCCGCCAATGTCAACAAGTTTTTTGATGCCCGTGAAATCGTAGCCCGCAATGACCGCCATACTCGCGCCCAAACTCATGCTGGTCATCGCCGCGTCGAACTTTTCCCCGTAAGCAGGATGTTGCTGATACCAGGGAAAAATCTCTGAACCAAAAATGTGATCGAACGCGCGCTCACCCGTCTCCACGCTGTAAGGCAAACCCGCCCATGTTTGAAAGTTCACGTCATCGGCCATGAAGCCGGCAAAGCCACGCAAACTTTCCGGCATGTCGCTGCGCAACGTCTCTGACAGTGGCGTCAGGCTGAAGCGTTTCGCTTCGTCTTCGTGAAAGACGCCTGCGCCGGCCAAAGCGCGCAACAAGCGATAGAGCGAGCGTGGATGTAGCTTGAGCTTTGCCGCGATTTCATCCGCCGTTTTCGCGCCGTCTATCAACTGATCCGCAATGCCGAATTGTGCCGCCGTCGCAATCGAACGCGACAACGTGTACGCAAAAATCATTTCCATCATTTGCGCCGAAGGAGGTATTTGCACTTGGGGCGGTAATGATTGGGACATAAAGAGAGCCTTCTTTGAATGTAGTTGAGTGAAAAGTCGTTACACCCATTGCGAAACAACGCAGCAACCGGCGCGTAACATCAAGTTATTATTTCCCCAAAAATATCGGACTGTTGACGACATACCGAATCATGTCTTTCATCTTGTAACCATCGGCCTTCAACTTCAGCCCATCCTGTTTCAACTGATGGCGCTCGCTGTAAGTCAGGCTGCGACCGGAAGCGTAAATCGAAAGATGTTTCAGAAAGCTGAAGGCCACCTGATCAATCCGATCATTCGCCAAGTAACGCTTCAGATCGTTGGCTCCGCTGACTTCCGTACGGTCGGGCAGCGTGCTGCGCGCGTCGGCGGGCTGCGTTTTCAATCTGCCGCCGGCGTTGAACTCTTCGAGCGCGACGCCCCACGGGTCAATCTTCGCGTGACAATTCCGGCAGGCGGCAACATCGCGATGCTGTTCCAGGCGCTGGCGCAGCGTCAAATCCTTCGTCGCTTCCTTGAGCGCGGGAACGTTCGGCGGCGGATCGGCGGGCGGTTCGGCGACGATCTTACGCGCCAGCCACGCGCCGCGCTTCACCGGATTCGATTCCCGTCCGTCGGAAAGACCAGCCATAATCGCCGCCTGCGTCAAGACTCCGCCCAGTTCCGCCCGCCCGTGTTTGATTGGCACAAATCGGAGTCCGCTTTCGGTTTTGTCTCCCAGATCGTAATAGCCTGCAACCGTTTCGTTCGCCACGATGAAATCCGATTGCACCAGGTTTGACGCCGGAAGATTCTCCCGAATCAGATGGCGCAGGAACTCCACAGGCTCCCGTCGTAGATGCGCGCGGGCGTCACGTGTAAGCTTCGGGAATCGCGTGCGATCCGGCTCAAGCACGTCAAACTTATCCAGACTCAGCCATTGCGACGCGAATTCATTGATGAAGCGCGAGAATTTCGGGTCTGCAATCATCCGCTCCGTCTCGGCGTCGAGCTGCTTGCGCAGCGTCCCGGCAGCGGCAAGCTGCAACATCCTGGCATCCGGCGGGCTGTTCCAAAGAAAGTAGGACAGCTTCGACGCCAGTTCGTAACTGTTCAGCGGCTCCGGTTCCGGCGTCGCACTACTCTCTATCAGAAACAGAAATTGGGGCGAGGTCAGCGCAACCAGCAGCGCGTCCTTGATGCTTTCTTCAAAGTTGCGCCCAGTTGCCGAAGCGTTGCGATACACGGCAAACAGAGCCTCTTCTTCGGCTGTCGTG
>CAZRXE010001055.1:0-5213 GCA_964603695.1 uncultured Heliomicrobium sp. | reverse complement strand
GCGCTGGCCGACTTCGCGCGGGAGTATGAAAAGCGCGGCGAGGAATTCAAACTGAAATACTTCTTCGACCGCCTCAACGCGATAGACAGCATTCCGATTTCGCTGGCGCGATGGGAAATGACCGGACTCGATGACGAGATTCGCAAATGAACTGCTCCAGCTTCGTGAGCACCAGGAAGGGCGATAATGTATTGTGGGCTTCACCCGTTGCCATCACACACAGCTCTGCATAATCGTTGGCGATACCGCGTAAGCTACTGTGCTTGATCAGTAGGGCGAATTTATAAGTCTTGTTTGTAAGCCGCCCATTCAAGAGGAGCCATCCGAGATGAGTAACACTGGTGAATCCGGCTTCCTGCCGCCACATGGAAACTACGGGGAATTGCTTTCCTATCAAAAGGCCGAGGTGATTTACGACCTGACCTATCGGTTCTGTCGCCGCTTTTTGGACGTGCGCGACCGCACCGTAGATCAAATGGTGCAAGCCGCCCGTTCCGGCAAACAGAACATCGCTGAAGGCAGCAAGGCGGCGGTTACGTCGAAGAGATGGAACTCAAATTGACGAACGTTGCCCGCGCCAGTCTGGAAGAATTGCTGTTGGATTATCAGGATTATTTGCGCGTGCGGGATTTGCGTCAGTGGGACAAGAATTCCAAAGAATCGCTTTACGTGCGCAAGCTCGCCAAACAAACACCGCTGACTTTTGAAATCTTTCGGGAGTTTTGCGACACGCGCTCTGACGAAGTGGTGGCCAACATCGCCATCTGTCTGATTCATCAGGCGAATTATTTGCTCGACCAGCAGATCAAATGGCAGGAACAGGATTTCATTAATGAGGGTGGCTTGCGTGAGCGGATGACCCGCGTGCGACTGGAAAATCGCAACAAGCAAAAGGGCAAGCGACGATAGGCATGGCAGCGATCAAGCCCGCAGTAGCTAAAAATGTGCACCGTATGAACTCAATGGGAGTTATGGGAGTCAGGCGAGCAATGGCGATAATAAATCCCATAACTCCCATTAAAACTGAAATCATGAAATACCATTTCCCATTCTTTCTCGCATTGCTCGTACTGGCTATAGCATCTGGCGAGGCGCAATCGCCTGTCATGGATATCGGTTCGCGGCTGGAATTGTTCGTAGATCGCCAGCTTGTCGAAAGTACGCGCGGCGTCACGTTGGAATTGCAACGACCGGTGGCTGCTGAAAAAGTGCTAGCGTTCGACAAGCCGTGGGAAGGCGCGTTCGCCGCGTATTGCACTGTCATCAAAGATGGCGCGGTTTATCGTTTGTACTATCGCGGCTTACCGATGGCGAAAGCCGACGGCAGCGAGAGTGAAACGACTTGTTACGCCGAATCGCGCGACGGCGTTCATTGGACAAAGCCTTCGCTGGGATTGTTTGACGTGATGGGCACAAGGCAGAACAACGTGATTCTGGCGGGCAGCGCGCCGCTGTCGCATAACTTCAGCCCGCTGCTTGATGAGCGCCCCGGCGTGGCTGTGGCGGAGCGTTTCAAAGCATTGGCCGGAACAAAACGCAGCGGGTTGTTTGCTTTTGTTTCGGCGGATGGGATTCGCTGGCGCAAATTCAGCGAACAACCGGTGATTACGCAGGGCGATTTCGATTCGCAGAATCTAGCCTTCTGGTCTGAGAGCGAAGGGCAGTATGTTTCTTACTTGCGCGTCTTCAAACGCATCGGCGGGCAGGGCGTGCGCTGGGTGGCGCGCGCCACGTCCAAAGATTTCCTGCATTGGAGCGATCCCGTCGAGATGAGTTTCGGCGATGTGCCGCCGGAACATTTGTACACCAATCAGACGCATCCTTACTTTCGCGCGCCGCACATTTATCTGAGCATCGCCGCACGCTTCATGCCGGGGCGTCAAGTGCTGACCGAAGCGCAGGCGCGCGCCATCAATGTTGATCCCGGTTATTTCAAGGATGTTTCGGACAGCGTGTTGCTCAGCAGCCGGGGCGGCACTCGCTATGACCGAACTTTTCCGGAAGCCTTCATCAAACCGGAAATCGGTCTGGAAAACTGGTCTTCACGGACGAATTATCCGGCGCTGAACCTCGTGCCCACCGGAACCAATGAGATGTCGCTGTATGTGCAAAAAAACTACGGGCAGCCGACGCATCATTTGCAACGGTACGTGCTGCGGACGGATGGACTGGTCGCCGTGCGCGCGCCCTATCAAGGCGGAGAGTTGATTACAAAGCCGCTGAAATTCGCTGGGAAAAGGTTGTGGCTCAATTTCGCTACATCAGCGGCGGGCGGCGTTCGCGTGGAGATTCAAGACGCTGTCGGACGCCCCTTGCCGAGTTTTGCGTTGACTGATGCCGTCGAGCAGATCGGCAACGAAATCGAACGCGCCGTTGCCTGGCGAGCCGGTGAAGATGTTGGCGCGCTGGCCGGACAAACCGTGCGTTTGCGGTTTGTGATGAAGGATGCTGAGTTGTTTTCCTATCGGTTTCGCTGAACCGATAGCGGAATCAGTAATCGGTGCGGTGAGATAAATCCGCAATGACTTCGCCAAGATTGATTTCTGCCGCCAGAGCCTGATTGCGTTGCAGTTCCGTTTTGAGTAATACCCGGCCCGAAGGCGCAATCAGATACGAGGCGAGCGCCTGCGGCGCTTGGCCGTTATTCACGCTGCAAACAAAGATGCTCTGTTCGATGGCGCGCGCGATCAGGAGATGTTCCCACTGCGCATCGTGCGGCTGAATGGCGTTGTTGATGTGAAAAATGATCTGCGCGCCTGCGGCTTTTAAGGATCCCCACGTTTGCGGGAAGAGCAATTCGCGGCAGGCCTGAATGCCCAATGTGAGATCGCCAACGGTGTAGGGCGTCGCCTGTGTGCCCGGCGCGAACACCTTTCGATCCAGCGCGGACAGCTCCACTTTATGATGAACGTGCAATGTGCCGTCGCTCGTCAGGAGAAGTACGGAGTTGCGCCAGTGACCTTCGTACAGGAGCGCCGTGCCAAACAGACAATTGCATTTGCGCGCCAGGACGAGCCGCTGGATGTCTTCGATGGCGTGTTCAATGGCCGTGGCGTCCAGGCGAGCCGGATAATCCTCCCGGTCGGGAAAATACCCGGATAACAGGCCTTCCGGAAAAACCAGCCATTCATCCACCTGCGCAGAGTCGAGCGCGGCCATCATTCGCGTCTGATTGGCGGCCATTTCTTCTTGAACGTCGAGTTGCACAATTCTGATTTTCATCGCTCGAGGTTATCACGGGCGGCCTCGAACTTGGTCAGAAGATTTTATTGAAGATGAATGATTCGTGGGCCGGACAGGTTGGATAACCGATGGTACATTTCATTTTCCTGAACGCTATAATCCCCGCTCAAACTTTACTCTTCGAAAAGGTTGATCCTCAAGATGAATCACATTTACGGTTTGTCGCCAGTGCTGGAAGCGTTGCGCGCGGGGCGGCGTCCGATTCAAAAAGTACTGGTTGCGGTGGGCGCAAATCCTGCGCGGTTAAACGAGCTGACGGAAGCTGCGCGGCGTGCAGGCGTCGGCATTGAAAAGCGTGAACGGCGCGCGTTGGATGAATTAGCGCGGAACGCCAATCATCAGGGCGTGGTGGCACTGGTGGCCGAGGCGCATAAAACTTCCAAAGGCGCAACCGATTATGTTGACTCCGAAAAGATTCTGGCTTCGCTCGGCCAATTTCCGTTTTTGGTGCTGCTCGACGGCATTGAAGACCCGCACAACCTGGGCGCGATTTTGCGCTCCTGCGAAGGCGCGGGCGTGGACGGCGTTTTCATTCCCGAACATCGCGCGGCGGGGCTGAACGAAACGGTGGCGAAGACTTCGGCGGGCGCGGTCGAATATGTTCGCGTGGCGCGCGTGACGAATCTGGTGCGGTTGATCGAAGACCTGAAAGAGCGCGGCATCTGGGTGGTCGGGCTGGAAGGCGGAACGGCGACAACTTACACGGAGTTCGATTTCAACGTGCCGCTGGCGTTGGTGATGGGCAGTGAAGGCAAAGGCGTGCGGCGGCTGGTGCGGGAAAATTGCGATGCGATGGTTTCGATTCCGATGCGCGGGCAGGTCAATTCGCTGAATGTCAGTGTGGCCACCGGCGTTGTGCTGTTTGAAGTCTTACGGCAAAGAAGTCTGGCACAACGCCGGGAGTCTTAGCGTCAGCCTCTGAAGAACAGAATTCTGCCGCAGTTTTCGCAGGTGATGAGCGATTCGCCGCGCCGTATGTCGTTGAAAACCTGTGGACGGATGGTCATGCGACAGGCCAGGCATTTGTAATTTGCGGCTTCGGAAAGCGCCAGGCCGGATTTGATTTTGGACATGCGGTCATAAGTAGCGCGCGTTTCCGCGCCCAAAGTTTCCAGAAGCGGCGTGCGTTCGGTGGTCAGTTGTTTCAGTTTTTCCCGGTCGGCTTTGGCCAGGGCTTCGTATTCAGCGACCTGACGGTCGAGTTCGATTCGTTTGGCTTCGATTTCCGGCGAGCGATCCTTGGTTTGTGTTTCGAGCTTTTCAATCTGTTCCATCAACTTCAAAATGTCTGTTTCCAGCGCGCTGATGGTTTTCTTGGCCACGTCAATTTCGCGGACGGCGGTGGAGTATTCGCGCTCGTTCGTAGCTTTCATCAAGTCGGCTTTGAATTTTTCCAGTTTTTGTTGTTCGGCATTCAGTTCGTCTTCCAGGCTACGGCGTTTGGCTTGGGCGACATCGGCCTGTTGTTTGAGTTCGAGAAACTCCTTATTTTCGGCGGCGAACCGGCTTTCGAGTTGTTCGCGGCGGGCAGGAAGCGAATCAATTTCAGCCTTCAGACGTTTGATCTCGACATCAATATCTTGAAGTGAGATCAGTTGGCTCAGTTCCGGGTTCAAATGGGCCTCCTTGAAAAACCATTTTGCATTAGTTTTGTAATGAGTGTTATGAAGAGAGCCGCATCATCACACAAGCCCGCGCTTGGGCGCAAGATTTGACCTATGAAGAAAAACCATACGCAATCCGCAACGCTCTTTGATCGAGCGAAAGAAGTCATTCCCGGCGGCGTCAACTCGCCCGTTCGCGCTTTTCGCGGCGTAGGCGGCACGCCGCTTTTTATTACTTCCGCGAAAGGCGCAACGCTCACGGACGCTGACGGCAACTCCTATATTGATTACGTTGGTTCGTGGGGGCCGATGATCTTGGGGCACGCTCGCGAAGAGGTTATTGCCGCCGTCGGACAAGCCGCCGCG
>CAZRXE010001054.1:0-3878 GCA_964603695.1 uncultured Heliomicrobium sp. | reverse complement strand
TAAATGATGTCCTGATAATCAATCTTCGGGTAATTGACGTTCGCCCACTCCGGCTCCGCCATCGTCAGCCAATGACGAAACGCCTTCAGCCGCCATTCCAGCAACCATTCCGGTTCATTCTTTTTGGCGGAAATCAGGCGAACTATGTCTTCGTTCAATCCGCGCGGGATGGTTTCCGACTCAATGTCGGTGACGAATCCGTATTTGTATTCCCGATTGGCAAGAGTTTCGATTGCCGCTGTGCTCATCTGCTTCTCCAAATCTCGCGGTTTACGCGAGGTCAAAGTTGACTAAATAGTCAGGTACTTGCTCAAAATTTTTGACTGCTGATTAAACGGCTGTTTGCGCGACGCTCGGCAAACGGCTGCCGTTTTTGCTGGTGATGTGGACGAACTTCACGTCAATTGCGCCCTGCAAGAGCGCAGACACAGGCACTTTGTCGAAGACGCTGTTGACGAAGTCTGTGATGCTGGCCCAGACCGGACGCAGGCCGCAGTCACTGTGATGGACGCAGGTGTCGTGCTGCCCGGTGAATTGTGAACAAATCTCTTCTTCCGAAGGCACGCCACCCAGCACGCGCATCACCTCGCCCAGAGAAATCTCACTGCTGGACCGCGTCAGCCTGTAACCGCCTTTCGGCCCGCGCACGCTTTCGACAATCCCGCTGTGGCCGAGCGTCCAGAGAATCTTTTCGACATAAGCCACCGACAACCCCTCACGGTCCGCGATGTCGCGCACGGACATCGCGCCCGGCTCCGGATTAGAGTCTGTGTTACCCGACTGTTCGCGCGCGAGCTGCAAAATGCAGCGCAACCCATATTCTTCTTGAGAGGTGATTTTCACGACTTACTTCGCTGTTTTTTTTTGATTGCTAACTTGAAGACGGATGCTAGCACGCGAGCTTAAACCTGACAAGTTTGTCAGGAACTGTGCTGCGCAAAAAATTATCGAAAAAAGTTTTGACCGTTATGCAAAGCCTCAATCATCGGCGGGCCAATTCCACTTGGCAGCACCTTTCTTTTACCCCATCGTACTGTTAAGGTTTTTCCCAACCGCACTAACATCTTTCGATCACTTTCCCCAAGCTGAACGATCAATCATCAACGGCGCGGAAGCGACTTGGGTAAGGAGTGCTTTTGCTTTGAAGGCTGAATTAGGAACCGACCATGAATCATAAAATAACAATTGACCAACGAGGCGCGAGAATCAATTTGGGGATGGTACTCTTAATGATTTTCTTCCATCTGGGCGCGGTAGCGGCGCTTTTTCTGTTTACGTGGCAGGCGCTGCTGATCGCGATTCTGCTTTGGTGGATCACGGGAGGACTGGGCATCGGCATGGGCTACCATCGTTTGCTCACGCACCGCGGTTTTAAGGTCTCAAGGCCGATGGAATATTTCCTGGTCATTTGCGGCTCATTGGCTCTGCAAGGGGGCACGCTCCCCTGGGTTGCCACGCATCGTGTTCACCATGCGTTCACTGACCGTGACGGCGACCCGCATTCGCCGCGTGACGGTCGTTGGTGGTCACACCTGGGATGGATTCTCAGTGGAGACTCGATTCTCTCGAATCATTTCACGCAGCATTATTCCGCTGCCATCTCGCGGTATGTTCCCGACTTGGCCGTTCGTCCGTTCCACGTTTGGCTGACGCGGTTTCACTGGCTACCGCTGGTCATGCTGGCGTTGATCTTGTTTGCGGTTGGCGGCTGGCCTTTCGTGATGTGGGGAATCTTTCTGCGCGTGGTCTTTTCGTGGCACGCGACGTGGCTTGTCAATTCGGCAACCCACATTTGGGGAGGGCGACGTTTCGCTACCTCGGATGACTCTCGCAATTTGTGGTGGGTCGCCTTGATCACGTTCGGCGAAGGGTGGCACAACAATCATCACGCACATCCAAGTTCCGCGCGTCATGGACTTGTCTGGTACGAGTTGGATATCAATTGGTGCTGCATTCGAGCATTACAATGGCTGGGACAGGCCAAAGACATCAGACTGGTCAACGCAACGAAGCTTGTGCCTTTGGGCGGCACTCATCCGAAAACCGTTCCCTTAAAGCCGTCATTTCCTGCCGATAAAACCGGGACTTTTTGAAGCTGTCCGCTTGGCTTGCTGAAACTTATCACCGCCGAGGGGCGCATTCATTGCTGTTGAATTCGCCCTTCCAACCCTGCTTCGACCCTTCGCGGCGCAGCGTGGCGAAGGTAAGTTCAGTGAGTACAGACCAGATCTTGTGTTTCGCGATGGCCGAGATAAAAGCCTACCAATGCCGTGCCGCCGGTAAGGAAAAGCCCGCGACACCAGCGAGAGCTTTTGAAAGGTTGGAGCAGCCTACATCTCGATTGCTCAAGATAACCCGCCATCCGGCCGGTATTCGGCTGCTGCTTCCATTTGCAAGTTATGGTTGCGAATCCTGCTTTTCAACCATTGCGTCTCTCATTCAGCAGCTTCCCCGCGAACACTTTCTGCCGGTATACTCGCCTCGCCGAATCGCTTCATCATTGAGAGGAAATGACCAGGCCGACTACAACGCTTGAAGTTTCCGTTGTGCCGCAATTCACTGTAGCGACCGCGCCAGCCGCCCTCGCGCACGTCAATCGCTGGTTGCAGTACCTTTCTTTTTCTTGAAGTCTATGTCTGCTGGAAGAATGTCCGGCGTTGCGCATCACGCAAAGGAGGCGCGCCGTTGGCAGCGTGATGCGAGAGATGAATTGCGTATTCCGTTGTTTGGGTTGTACTCGTAGCGTGGCGATTATCCGCGAAAGGAACAGGCACGTCTGTCGTATTCATTCATCGCCGCGTTTGCGTTCGATCTGGATGCCGCGTTGTTCCTTCACGATTTCCAAAAACGACTTGGCCGCGTGCGACAGCGAGGCTTCGCGGCGGTAAACCAGCCGCAGGGTTTTTTCGATTTTCATTCCTTTGACCAGTACTTCGACCAATTGGCCGGCGTTGATCTCGGCTTCGACGGCGAGGCGAGGCAGGATGGCGATGCCGGCATTGAGCAGCACGAATTCCTTGATCGTTTCCAGCGTGGCCAGTTCGATGCAGATGTTTAGCGGCGTGCGGTTTTGCGCGAACAGTTCAAAGATTTTCGTCCGCGAAGGCGTTTTGACGTTGTGGGCGACGAATTGCTCTTCGGCCAGGTCTTTGACGGCGATTTGTTTCAGCTTGGCCAGCCGGTGGCTGGGCGGTACGACCAGCGTCAATTCGTCGCGGTGGATTTCGATGGATTGCAATTGCGGGTTCATCGGGTCGTAAGACAGAAAGCCGAAATCCAGATTGCGCTCCTGCACTTCGAGCGGGATTTTTTCGCTGACGTTGCGGAAGACTTCGATTTTGATGTTCGGATGACGTTTGCGGTATTCCAGCAACAGCGGCGGCAGCAGGTAAAGCGATGTGCTTTCATTCGCGCCGATGGTCAGGCGTCCGCGAAACATGCCGCGCAATTCGCCGACGGCTTCTCTGGCCTCGTCGCGCAGATTGAGCATGCGTTGTGCGTAAGACAGCAGAATCTTGCCGGCTTCAGTCAGCGCGCCGTTTTTGCTGCTGCGGTCAAAGAGCGTTTCGCCCAACTCTTCTTCCAGTCGCTTGATGGCGATGCTGATGGCCGGTTGGGTGCGCAGCATTTTTTCGGCGGCGCGCGAAAAACTCTTCTCTTCGGCGATGGATAAAAAGATTTCCAGTTGCGATAAATCCACGGTCGTTCCTCTGATTTGGAGTGCGACGGCTTTGGCGTCGCTTTGATAACTCAGGCAGTCAAATTGATGATTTCTCACTGCCTATAAAAAATGTTTATACCACAGCGCGGAATTTTTTGGCTCGCGGGCCGAAGAGAGGAAGTAGGTTTGGAGTGGTCGGCGGCGGCGGGTTAGAGTG
>CAZRXE010001053.1:0-2975 GCA_964603695.1 uncultured Heliomicrobium sp. | reverse complement strand
AAACTGGGCCAGCCCGTGCCGGATTCAAATTTATGCTTGGAGCTAAACAATTCCTGTCCGCAGGCGACGCAAACATAAGTTCCGTCTTCGTGATTGTCCCAATATTCGCCGGTGAACGCCCGTTCGGTTCCCTTCTGGCGCGCCACATAGAACTGAATCGGCGTCAGAGTTTCTTTCCATTCTGCTTCTGTTTTCACTACCTTCTCCCTGGTTTTGGTTTCTTTGGTTTCTTTTGTTTCGGCTTTTTTCGCGACGGTTTTGGTTTGTTTGGATGTTTGCGCGAAGTAGATTCCCGTCAGCGACAAACACAGTGCAAATGCAATAACAGCTTTCAACATAACCTCCTCCTTAAGCCTTCTTGGCGTCGGCTTTCTTTTCGTCTTTCTTTTCTTCCTTCTTGGGATCGCCCCAAGCGCCAATAACGATCTTGCCATTTTCGATCACCAACGAAAGCGAAATGATCTTCTGCTCGGTTTTGGTGATGTCCTGATTGGTAAAAATGTAAACGAAGTCTTGTTTGAACGTGTTGGGATCGGTGCGATCAACGCTCGGCGTGGAGGCCGCTTCCGTCAGCTTCCAATCTTTCAATGTCCCCAGCAGACTGTCTTGCAAAGTTTTCTTTTCGTCTGTGAGTTTCTGGCGCGCGTAAGAAGAAATCATGGCATCAGCTTCCGCCCATTTGCCGTCACGCACAAAACCGTTGAATTCCGTGAAGGCTTTACTGATTTGTTTCAGGTCTTGCAGCGAAACCGGCGGCGGCGGCGGAATCGGCGCGGGGCGACTGTTGGCCCAACGATAAGCGCCCCAGGTTCCGATCAAAAACGCGATGGCAACAAACCACAATACCGGCAGCAGATACTTGCACCCTGCATCCTTCGCGTTATCTTCCTGATTCGCGCGCAGGTTGGTATCTTCAAAAAGTGTCCTCATTGGTGTCCCCCACAAAGTTTCAATTGGTTTCCGGCGGTCAAAGTAGCTGACCGTTGTCGGCACTGTCAAACTTCTGAACTTGCCGGTTTTACAGCATCGCCAGAACGCAACGCACGAAAGGTCTTGCAGCCGTTAGCGCGTTGCATAAGCCGTGAACGGCAGTTAAGCTTCGCCTTCTTTCCCAAACCCACTACGAAAACATACTGAAGTCCGATTTAGCATGAGAATAAAAACAATCGGACATCAAGACAGGATGGCCAGGATTTCTTCAAGATTGACAGGATGTTTTCGAGGCAGGTTGGCAAACCTTTTGGCTGATTCTGTCAATCCTGTGACAAATCTTGTGAATCCTGTCTACATTGATTTTGAACACAATTTTTATGAGTACAAAAACAACTCTTGGCATTTTTGGTCTGGGGACTGTTGGCACGGGCGTGGTCGCCTTGTTGCGCGACAACCCGCAATTCGATATTCGCGCCATTTCCGTGCGCGACCGCAATAAATCTCGCGACCTGGATTTTTCAGACTTTGAACTCAACCAAGACCCGTTCAAACTGGCCGAAGACCCCACCATCGAAATTCTGGTCGAAGTCGCCGGCGGCATTGATCCGGCATACGAAGTCGTCAAACGCGCTATCGCCGCCGGCAAACACATCGTCACCGCCAACAAGGAATTGATCGCCAAACACGGCCCCGAACTCTTCGCCCTGGCCAATCAACACAAAGTCACCATCTTTTTTGAAGCGGCGGTCGGCGGCGGTATTCCGCTGATTTCCACCTTGCAGCGCGGCCTGCAGGCCAATCGCGTTTCGCGCGTCGCCGGCATCGTCAACGGCACGACCAATTACATCCTGACCAAAATGGAGCGCGAGCAAAAATCCTTTGCCGACGCACTGGCCGAAGCTCAGGCCGCGGGTTACGCCGAAGCCGATCCGACGGACGATGTGGAAGGTCGCGACGTGGTTTACAAAATCGCCATTCTCTCTTCGCTCGCCTTTCAAGCGCCAATTGAAGTGGACAGGATTTACCGCCAGGGCATCACCGAAATCACAGACCTCGACATCAAGCTGGCGCGCGAATTCGGCTACCGATTGAAGATGATCGGTCTGGCGCAGCGCGGTGAAAACGACACGCTCGACGTGCGCGTGCATCCGATGCTGATTCCGCTGGGGCATCCGCTGGCCGGCGTGGATGGCGTCAACAATGCCATTTTCATCAGCGGCAGCGCAGTCGGCGAAATCATGCTGATGGGCCCCGGCGCGGGACGTTACCCGACGGCCAGCGCCGTCGTCGGCGATGTCATCAACATCGCCAGCGCCGTCAAACTGCCGGACTTCGCCCAATACTTCCAACTGCCTATCAGTTCCAACGTCAGCGAAGTGTCGCCGATTGAAGAATCGGAAAACGGTTATTACATTCGTCTGGAAACGCACGATTCGCCCGGCGTCATTGGCCAGTTGGGACAAGCCTTCGGCAATCACGGCGTCAGTTTGCACAGCTTTACGCAACGCGGCGTGACCGCCGACGGCACGGCCACCATTGTTTTGCTCACCCACAAAGTAAAAGAAAAACACCTGCAAGCCGCATTGCAGGAAATCACCGCGCATCCGACCACTAAGCAAATCGGTGTCGTGCTGCGCGTCTTAAACTGAAGGAGAGACTTCAATGGCTGAGGCGTACAAAGTCGAATTTACGGAGCGGGCAGTAAAACAACTGGCGCAAATTGCCAAAGCCGACCGCAATGTGATCTTGAATGATGTGCGTACTCAACTCCTTCATCAACCCAATGTGGAAACCAAGAACAGAAAACTTTTGCGCGAAAACGTGCTGGCGGATTGGGAGCTTCGCATTGGCAAATACCGCGTGTTCTACGAACTCGAAGAGGAAAACCGAATTGTTCGGATTGTGGCGGTCGGACACAAAGAGCATAACGATCTGTACATCGAAGGAGAAAAATTCAGCTTATGAACACCGTAGCCATAGACTTAACGCAAGAAACTATCTCGCTGACTGAATTACTGAACAAAGCGCGACAGAACAACGTG
>CAZRXE010001052.1:0-1512 GCA_964603695.1 uncultured Heliomicrobium sp. | reverse complement strand
TGCCCGTACAAAGTTCGCCGCTTCAACTACCTGCTTTACGGCGATTGGGAAACCGGAAGTCTGAAGAATGTCCGCAATCCAGAAGTCACCATTCGTTCGCGCGGCGTGATGGAAAAATGCACCTTCTGCGTGCAGCGCATCATGAACGCCAAAATTGAATCCGAGAAACAGGGACGCCTGGTCGCCGACGGCGAAATCCAAACCGCCTGTCAGACCGTTTGTCCGACCGAAGCGATTGTCTTCGGCGATGTCGGTATCAAGAGCAACCCGAACGGGCAAGCGCCGCAAACACAGGTGGCCAAGTTGAAAGCGGAACCGCGAAATTACGAAGTACTGGCCGATTTAAACACGCGCCCGCGCACCAGTTATCTGGCTCCGATCAAGAATCCGAACGCCGAACTGGGCGGCGGCGCTGCTGCGCATAGCAGCGGTCAGGGCGAAGGCCACAAGTAAGGAGAGGCAAAGCATGGCTGAAGTGAAAAGCAATTTTGTTGATCCGCGTCCGCCGATTGTCGGTGGGCGATACGATCTGAAAACCGTCACCACGAAGCTGATGGACGTCGTGTTTATGCGCGGCTTCCAAAAAGGCTGGATTTTCGGCTTCGCGATTGTCTTTCTCGGCGCGTTGATGCTGTTCAACACCATCGGTTATCTGGTGCTGAAAGGCGTCGGCATCTGGGGTAACTCGTCGCCCGTGTTCTGGGCCTTCGACATCATCAACTTCGTCTGGTGGATCGGCATCGGCCACGCCGGGACGCTGATTTCGGCAATACTGCTGCTGTTGCGGCAGCAGTGGCGAAATTCGATCAACCGTTTCGCCGAGGCGATGACGCTCTTCGCGGTGGCTTGCGCGGCCTTGTTCCCGGCCTTGCACACCGGGCGTCCGTGGGTGGATTACTGGCTCTTCCCGATTCCGAATACGATGGGCATGTGGCCGAACTTCCGCAGCCCGCTGATGTGGGACGTGTTCGCGGTCAACACCTACGCCACGGTTTCTGCGCTGTTCTGGTTCATGGGTTTGATCCCGGACTTCGCCAGCTTGCGCGATTCGGCGAAGGCCAAATGGCAAAAATTCGTCTTCGGCATGCTTTCGATGGGTTGGCGAGGCGATGCGCGGCACTGGAGCCGCTACGAAACGGCCTACTTGTTGTTGGCAGGACTTTCAACGCCGCTGGTGCTTTCGGTGCATACCATCGTGTCCTTCGACTTCTCGACGGGCATCGTTCCGGGCTGGCACGCGACGATTTTTCCGCCCTATTTCGTGGCGGGCGCGGTTTACGCCGGATTCGCGATGGTGCTGACCATTGGCATTCCGGTGCGCAAGTTCTATCACCTGGAAGATTTCATCACCGCGCGCCACGTCCGCAATATGTGCAAAGTCATGCTGGCGACAGGCTTGATTGTCAGCTACGGCTACGCGATGGAAGCTTTCTTCGGCTGGTATAGCGGCAGCATCTGGGAATTGTTCATGATGAAAAACCGTATGTTCGGACCTTACGGGCTTTTCTACTG
>CAZRXE010001051.1:0-1716 GCA_964603695.1 uncultured Heliomicrobium sp. | reverse complement strand
CTCCACAAAAAAGAATTGAATGCCGGAGGAGAAGATAGGAAAGGAAGGTGCCTGGCGTCACGCCGCCTTGCCGAAACAGCGGCGGCCAATCGAGCAAGTCACGCCCGCTTACCGCTGGGACACGTTTCTTCGCGGGGGCGGGCTTCAGCGGATTGTGGCTGGCTTTCATTGGTTGGTTTCTGCTGAATGCCGCCAAGTCCACCTACACGCAGCAGGACGTGGCCGAACGGCTGCGCGGGGTATGCGTTAGCGATTTGATGACGCTTGATTGCACGATGGTGAACGGCAACGACAATCTGCAAACCTTCGTCAATGATTTTCTGCTGCACACCGGACGCCGCTGTTTCCTGGTTGCTGAACAGGGAGTGGTGACGGGCATGATTACGCCGAATGAAGTCAAAGATATTCCGAAAGCGCGCTGGTCTTTCACCCTGGTTTACGAGGTGATGCGTCCGCTGGAAGAACTGCGGACAGTATCGCCGGAAACTCCTGTCAGCGAAGCCCTGGAAATCATCGGACGCGAGGACATCAACCAGTTAAGGCAGTTACCGGCAGTTACCGGCTCTGGCCAATGGACGGCTGGCGGGGATTATTTCGCGCGATCAAATTTTGCATTACCTGCTGACGCGCGCCGAACTGAAAATGTGATGCTTTACCGACATGACCGTCGTCAACCGGCATCGCCGGCGGAAGTGACAGCGTCCCCGGTTGACTTATTTTGCGCCAGTTGGCGGATTTTCCGGCCATTGATGGCGCGGGTAACGGCGGCTGAGTTCGCGGCGGACTTGCGGATAGGTGCGTTGCCAGAAGCCGGCCAAATCCGTCGTCACCTGCACCGGGCGCTGGTTCGGTGCCAGCAGGTGAATCACCAGCGCCGCGCGGCCTCCGGCGATTTTCGGCCCGTCTGTCATGCCGAAAAAATCCTGCAAGCGCGAAGCGATCCACGGTGATTGCCCGACTTCATAATTCACACGCACGTTTTTCCGCCCAGCCAGATTGACGAATTCCGGCGCGTGCTGATTCAGCAAGCGCGTTTGTTCGGCGTTCAGATGCGACCGCAGTTGATGAACCAAGTTCCCGCCTTTGGCCGCTTCGCGCAATTCGCTGAAGCTGCGCAGCCCACCGGATTGGGCGCATAACTCCGTCAATGCCGCGCGAACGTCCGCTTCGCCGAGCGCGGGCATTTCGCTTTCGGGAAACAGCCGCGCGATGAAATCGGCGCGCGCCAGAAATTTGTTGACCACTTCTTCGTCGGTGAACTTCTGCCAGCCGGCGCCAAGCGCGGCTTCGGCCAGGACTTTGGCGACAGCTTCACCGCGCGCATTGGGGCTGCGGCGTTCGTCAATCACCAACTGGTCGTAAAGCATCCGTTCGGAAACTTCCACGCGTTCGTGCTGCGCGTTCCAACGCGCTTCGACGGTTTCGCGCAAGTCTTCGGCGAACAAATCAATCAGCCATTCCGGCTGGATGGCACTTGCCAGACGAACGACGCGGCTGCGATTGGCCGATGCATCGCGGCGCTCTTCGGCGTCCACGGCCACCAGGAATTCCGATTGACGGACGCTGCTCGCAGGCGACAGCGGAATGGCTCCGCCGCCGGAAAGCAGCAGTTCGGCTTTTTCGTCTTTCAAGCTGCGCCGCTTGGCCACGCGGTCCGGATAACCCGCGAGAATGGAGATGAGCAGAGCGTCGTCTTGCTGGGAAGGGGAGACAGGG
>CAZRXE010001050.1:0-1553 GCA_964603695.1 uncultured Heliomicrobium sp. | reverse complement strand
CCCGTCGTGCCGGAGGTGTATTGCATGTTGATGACATCATCCAGGCCGACCAATGCTTCTTGCGCGTCGAGTTCGGCTTCGCTGACGGCAGAGGCTTTTTCGCGCAAGTCGGCAAACGGCATCAAGCCTTCGGGGCAGGTTTCGCCCGCGTGCCGTGGAATGAAAATAGCGCGTTTCAGGTTCGGCAGTTTGCCGTCGCCCGCGACCTTGCTGATTGCTCCGATTTCTCGGAGCGCGCCGACGTAATCCACGTCTTTGAAACCTTGAACGGTGACGACGGTTGCGGCTTCGCTTTGTCGCAGTAGGTAATCTAGTTCCGTTGCGCGCAAGGCTGTGTTGACCGTCACCAGAATCGCGCCGATCTTGGCCAGCGCGAATTGCAGCACGATCCATTCGGGAACATTCGTCGCCCAGACGGCCACGCGCTCGCCGCGTTCGACGCCAGCAGCCGTCAGGCCGCGCGCAATCAATCGCGCTTCGGTTTCGAGTTCGGCGAAGGTCATTCGCAGATTGCGGTCGGCGTAAACCAACGCTTCGTGAGTGGGAATGGATTCGGCCAGGTGCGTGAGCAAAGCGCCGACGGTGACATCACGATAGGGAGGAAGTTGAGCAGTCATATTAGAAGCCGTTACGCAACAAAAAAGACAAAGCCAATTTAGTCGGCTTTGTCCTTTTTGACCAATTGAATTGAAGTTTATCGAATCTCGGACATCGCCGCGATGTAACAGCCGCGTGCCGTGGCGGTCAGCGGGTCGCTGGCCATGCGCACGTCGGAAATCTGTACGGGGAAGCCGCCGGATTTGACCGCCGATTCAAACTTTTGCAGGAAGCCTCGCGGACGCGCCGTGCCGCCGGAAAGCACAATCGGCATCGGGCGATCAATCTTCGGCAGTTGCCGCGAGTTCTCGAATTCGTCGCGTAGTTTGCTGACCAGCGAATTGATGACTTCATCGTAGTAAATGTGCAGCGCGCTGGTGACTTTGTCTTTTGGCTGGCGCGACAGGTCAAGCGATTCTTCTTTAATCAAACGAACGCGGGTAATGGTTTCGTCCACCACCGCGGCGACGCTTGAATCAATGTAATCGCCGGCAATAGGGATGCTGAAGGTCAGCATCGGCACTGACAAAAACGCAACGCAGACATTGCACATGCCGCCGCCGCAACTGATGCCGATGCCGGTGAAGTTTTCGTTTTGCAGTTCAGCGAAAACGACGGCCAGACCTTCGTTGACGGCTTTGGCTTCGTAACCGAGCGAGGACAGGAAGTTTTTCAGAATCGCTTCGTGATAGACCAGATTGGTGTCAGCGCCTTCGCCTTTGCCTGGGACGCTGAAGCACAGCAGTTCGTTCTTTTTGCCGCGCGGAACCATGGATTCGATGATCGCCTGAATGATTTGTTGGCCCATTGGCTCTTGCGGATTTAGTACGCCGAATTGCATAGGGCGGCGCGGGACGGCGTTGAAAAAGCTGGCGAAGCGTTCGGAATCACTGCCGAACACATACAGTTCCTTGCCGTTGCGGTGATAGACCATCTTGTTTTGTTGCAGGATGGCT
>CAZRXE010001049.1:0-3303 GCA_964603695.1 uncultured Heliomicrobium sp. | reverse complement strand
GCCCGCCGGGTTGATGCTCAATCCAGCGGGGCAAATCAGCGGCACGCCTACAAACAACGGCACCTTCAATTTCCGCGTCGCGGCGACGGGCTTCGGCGCTTGCGGCGGTTTCAGCGATTACCAATTGACGATTAGTTGCGCGACAGTGACGGTCAGTCCTTCGAACTTGCCGGGCGGAACGGTTGGAACGGTTTACAATCAATCGGTCAGCGCCTCGCCCGCCGCGACGTATTCTTACAGCGTGACCAACGGCGCATTGCCTGCCGGCCTGATGCTCAACGCGGCAAGCGGCGCGCTCACTGGCATGCCGACCACGCAGGGAACATTCAACTTCACCGTCACGGCGTCTTCAGGAGCTTGCGCGGGCAGCCGCAATTACACTGTGACGATTGGTTGCGCGAGTATTACGTTCACGGCCGCTTCGCCTTTGACCGGCGGACAAATCGGCGTGGCTTATTCACAAACGCTAGGCGTTGCGCCGGTCGGCAGTTACGGCTTTTCGCTGATCGCAGGCAATCTGCCCGGCGGATTGACTCTGCACCTGACCACCGGCGTTATCAGTGGCACACCGGGCACGACCGGAAGCTTTACGTTCACGGTCAAAGCCCAAGCCGCCAACGGCTGCAACGCCACGCAAACTTACACGCTCGTCATCGGCTGTCCCGCCGTCAGTTTGACGCCAGCCAGCCTGCCTGCCGGCGCGAACGGGACGGCTTACAACCAAACCTTGAGCGCAATGCCGGCGGGCGGCAATTATGTTTACGTCGTAACTTCCGGCTCTTTGCCAAAAGGGCTAACGCTTAATTCGGCAACCGGCGTTTTGAGCGGCACGCCCACCGCCAACGGCACGTTCAATTTCACCATCACGGCCACGGGCTTTGGCGCTTGCTCCGGCAATCGCGCTTACACCATTGTCGTCGGCGGCGGATGTCCGACCATAACGCTGCCCGCTTCCCTGCCCTCCGGCAGCACCGGCCAACTTTACAGCCAATCGGTCGCGGCCTCTCCGGCAGGCAGTTACAACTATTCCTTCACCGGCACGCTGCCGCCGGGCGTGACTCTGTTCGGTTCCTTCGGCTTGTTTTACGGCTATCCGACCGCCAACGGCACTTACAACTTCAGTGTCACGGCCACCGGTTCCAATAACTGTTCGACCACACAAAGTTATTCGGTCGTCATCGGCGCTGGGAATGCGCTTGCGGCAATCAACGACTTCACCGGCGACCGACGCAGCGATTTCGTACTCCACCGTGTGGAGCAAACCCAATGGCTGATAGTGGACGGCGCAACCAATGCCGTACAAATCGCGCAATGGGGACAGGCCGGCGACAAAGCCGTTGTGGGCGATTTCGATGGCGACGGCAAAGCTGACCTTGTCGGGTTCGGTAAAGACGGTCATTGGCGCGTCAAACTGAGCAGCGGTGGCACAGTGGATAAACTCTGGGGTTTAGCTTCAGACACTCCCGTACCGGGCGATTTCGACGGCGACGGCAAAACTGATTTAGCTGTCTGGCGAGGCTTGGATACGAATTGGTACATCCTGCAAAGTTCCGACGGGCAGACTCAGACCGTGCAATGGGGCAGCAGCCTTGCGCCTTACAACGATGTGGCAGTTCCCGGCGATTACGATGGCGACGGCAAGACCGATGTAGCCGTCTTCCGCCAATCAAATGGTCATTGGTACGTTCGCCGCAGTTCGGACGGCAAAGTCGTGGATAAAGCCTGGGGCTTGGGATCAGACGTTCCCGTGCCAGCGGATTACGACGGTGACGGCAAAACCGATATTGCCGTTTGGCGCGGTTCGGAAGGCAATTGGTACATCATTCTGAGCGGGCCGAGCGGGCCGAGCGGGCCGAGCGGGCGAAGTTCGGATGGAACAACGGAAGTAAGGTTCTGGGGAACAGCCAATGCACCTTACTTCGATACGCCGGCCGTTGGCGATTTCGACGGCGACGGCAAAGCGGACGCAGCCGTTTGGCGACAATCGGACAATTGCTGGTACGTGCTGCAAAGTTCCGACGGCTCGTCGCGCATCGTCAAACAAAGCCTGATCCGCAATCAGTAAAGATGCCGGTAAAAATGAAAGCGGGCGGATTCGCCGCAACCGATGTTGTCTTTCTTTGACCTGGGTACGCATCGCTTCCAGCGTGCGAGCGTTCGCGATTCCCACGCTGGAAGCGATGCGTACCCAGGGCTGAGAAGTTACTGTTCAGTTTCCACTCTTTCTTGAGCTTTCCTACTTTTCCTGTGGCTTCTCCAAGAAGTTATTTTCTTCTCCCCCCAAAGGTTCAAGCTTCACACTCAAAAAAAGTTAAAAAAATCATCTCCAACCCAAGACGCCGGCGAGAGTTAAATGTTAAGATTGTCCGGTCAAAGTCTCCGCAGATAGTTTTCACACAGCAGTTCAGCTTAAGTAAAACGCTAAAACTACAAAAGTTACAAGGGAAAGCTTTTGTAGGAAATCGGCTCTGCCGCAGGCAGAAAGTTTCATTCCGGCAACGAAACCTTCCGGCAGGCAAATTGGTTGAGAGGCGCAATCGGTAACTCCGCACCGAATTGACGCAGGATGCAGGGATAGTGAATGGGGCAGCCAATTACTCTCGGATTGATCCCTTAAGTAGTTAAGCAGTAACTCGGTCAGCAGCAGTCACTGGAAAAAGAGCAAGAACAGCGGCCACACCCTTAGTCGTCGTTCGTGTTTGCGCGCGACAAGTCGCGCGTCTAGGTCAACTTCAGTCCACAAGGAAGGTTTATGAACACTTCACGCAAATACACACGCCCATTCGTCGGCGCAATGAATGACGTTTCCCGGCGTCTGTTTCTTGGAATTGTCGTCTTTGTCCTGGCGGGCGGACTCGCCACGGTTTCGGCGATCAAATTGAATGCGCGCCGCGCGGCAGCAATGGTAGCGCAACGATATATCGCGCCCGGCGGATCGAACGCGGGCGATTGTTCAAATTCCGGCAGCCCCTGCGCCACGCTCGCTTATGCCGTCAGCCAGTCGGCCACGGGCGACACTATTAATGCGGCGGCGGGAACTTACGTCCTGTCGGCCACGGTCAGCGTTAACGTCGCCAACCTGACCATCAAAGGTGCAAGCAACGCCACCACGATCTTTCAAATCGCCCAGGCTGTGGGAAACGCGTTGAGCATAGATGCAGCTGGGGTAACCTTGACGGATTTGCAAATCCAGAAGACCGACGTGACAGGTGTTCACGAACTGATTCTGGTCAATGCCACAGGCGACAACTTCACGCTGCAAAACAGCCTGATTCAGGGGCCGGACCCCGGATCGCCCTGGAG
>CAZRXE010001048.1:0-2838 GCA_964603695.1 uncultured Heliomicrobium sp. | reverse complement strand
TCGCTCAAGGTGTGGCCGTCGAGCCATTCCATGACCATAAACGCCAATCCCTCCGGCGTGTAATCCGCGCCGATGACTTTGACGATGGATGGATGATTGAGCGAGACGGTTTTGGCGGCTTCCTCGAAGAACATCGAAACGCCGGCTTCATTGTTGAGCGGAGAATCAGGCCGCAGGACTTTGATGGCGACCACGCCTTTGGTGATTTCGTGCTGCGCGCGATAAACCACGCCCATTCCGCCGCCACCGGCCACTTCTTGAATCAAGTACCGGTCGAGTTTGGTTCCGATCAATCTATAAGGATCGCGCTTCACTGATTCCATGACGGTTTCCCTTTTGTATTTTCAATGCTGATGCCGGAAGAGGTACAAGGGCGGACGCGAATATAGGAGAAAGCCCATGGCTTCGCAAGAAAACCAATCGGTGTCTCGCACTATTTCTTTGCGAAGGTGATGTAATACCTGCCATTCAGGTTCACCGGCTTGCCGTCTTGAACCGGCGGGTTAAACCGGCAGCCTAGCGCGGAATCCCTTGCCGCCATGCCGATGGCCTCTTCCATATCGGGCGCGACCAGTGTTTTTCCCGCCACCTTTCCACTGATGTCAGACACTCCGACCTCCGTCACCACGCCTTTATGATTCACCGTCATTTGAAGATAGATGGTCAGATCCGTTTTCGATCTGTTGATTGAATCCGGCCAGGCGACGAGCGGACAAGTCGGACGCAAATCATTAAGGAAACCTGGGTGAACGATTGTCACAGGAGTCGGCGTCGGCGAATGCCGCACGGTTGGAGTCGGCGTCGGGGATATGGTCGGACTTGGAGTGGGAGGAGCGCCTCCATTAGTCGTGCTGCTCGAACTTGGCGGCGGCATCAACGTGGCCGTCGGAGACGGAGTCGGTGTCGCTGCAATCGTTGATGGAGTGGGCGTTGGCCCAAGCCTGGTTGTCGGCCAAATCAAACCTTTTCCCCAAATGACCGCCGCCGCCAGCAACAGGCCGCCGATGGCTGAAGGGAGCAGCCATTTCCAGGTCTTGGGCATTGGTTTGGGTTGCAGCTTGACGCCGTGATGGGACACTTCTCCGATGGAGATCGTGACTTCGGTTTCGCTGGGCAGAAAGTTTGAATGCAGCACACGGATGGTGTGCGTGCCCTGCTCAATGGAGTCCAGAAACAGGCGTCCGGTTTTATCGCTTTTCCCGACTTTGCGCCCGTCCACTTCGATTTCGGCACCGGAAATGCCGCAGGCGATGACTAATTCGCCTTTGGGTTCGCGCTGCATTTCCACTGAAACCACTGCTTCCTCGCGCGGATTGACCTGAAACGACGCTCGCCAGGATTGATAACGCGGCAATTCGACTTCAAGCAAATATTGGCGCGGCGCAACGCCGGATTGTTTCCAGAGACCGCCGACATCGGTTTGTCCGGCAAGCCTGCCGTTGAGCAATACCGACGCACCCACCAGCGGCGTTCGTGTCGCGGCATCCAGGCATTCCACCTCCAGCGCGCCTGTTTCCAGATGGACGGCGTGCCGCAAGGCGCGCGACAGTTCGGTGGCTTGCCCAAAGCGATGCGCCGGCTCTTTGGCCAACGCGCGCTGGATGACTTCCTCAACCGGGGCCGGAACGTCCGGGCGCATCTGGCGCAGCGGAGGCGGCTGGACATGAAGTTTTTGGTAAATGATGTGTTCGATGGAATCGCCGTCGAATGGAACCGCGCCAGTCAGCATCTGATAGAGAAGCACGCCCAGGCTGTAAATGTCCGAGCGGTGGTCAATGCTCGCGCCTTTGTTCCATTGCTCCGGCGAAGCATAGTAAATCGTGCCGACCGGACGAGTGACGCTGGCCGTCGAAGTCAGAGCCTTGGCGATGCCGAAATCCAGAATCACGGCGGTTTCCTCGCCGTGCGCACCGGCCAAAATCATAATGTTGCCGGGTTTCAAATCACGGTGAATGATGCCGTTGGCATGGGCGTGCTCAACGCCGTCGCAGATTTGTTCGAATAAACTGGCCACGCGCTCCAGCGGCAAAGGGGATCCCTCGGCGATAACCTCATCGAGCGGTTTGCCTTTCAGGTACTGCATCACCAAAAAGGTCGTGCCGTCTTCGTCGCGGTCGGCGTCGCTGACCTGAATGATGTTGCGATGATTCAAACTGGCGGTGGCCTGCGCTTCGTTCAGAAAGGCTTTGATCATTCCGCCGTCAGAATAGGCCAAGTCCGGCTTGAGGATTTTGACGGCCACCGTGCGCGCCGTCGTTAGATGTTTGCCGCGATAAACCACGGCCATTCCGCCCATTCCCAGCAATTCTTCGATTTGATACCGCCCGGCCAGTCGCGTGCCTGTGAAACCGTAAGGATCGGTTTGCGAACGGCGCGGCGAAGGCGTGGAAACGTCTTCGATTCTTTGGGGCATGACTTTCTCCTTCTCACTTGCGCCGGACGATCAAGGTGGCCGCATCAGCCAGGGAAATTTCATCGCCTTTGCGCAATTCGTGGTAATCGTCTTTGGCCAAGGGGCGACCGTTGACGGAGGTTCCATTGGCGCTGATGTCTTTCAGATAAAACCGGCGACCGCTGCGGCGAACAAGACAATGACTGCGAGAGATTTTTCGTTTCCGGTCATTGATAACGATTTGCGCTTCGCCGTCCGGTTCGCCCAGCGAACCGATGACGGTCTCCGCCTGAACGAGCGCGAAGCTCTCTCCGTGCATCTCGCCGTCAACACATTCCAGAAATAACTGCCCTGGTCTCAGTGCAAAAAACAGCCCGCCCAGCAAGAGCGTCGCCAGAATAACAATCAATGAAACCGTAATGACGAATCGCCACCAGCAACTGTTG
>CAZRXE010001047.1:0-2100 GCA_964603695.1 uncultured Heliomicrobium sp. | reverse complement strand
TGCCGTGACGATCACCGCCAACGATCGTGTTTACCTGCCCGGTTCGGCGAATGAAGGCACGATTGGACGCAATACCTTCTTCCTGCAAGGGTTGAATTACACGGATATGACCGCTGGTAAAGATTTCAGAATTCGCGAAGGCGTGAAACTGAACCTACGGTTTGAGATGTATAACCTTTTCAACCGTGTGACCTTTGGCGCGCCGACCCGGGCGATTCTGGGCAACAACTCGCTCGGCACGATTTCGACCGAGCGCAACGTTTCCAGTTACGTCAACTCCGGTCGCGGCGACACCAGCGCACGACAAGGACAGTTGGCGCTCCGGCTGACTTTCTAAAACCGACTTGACCTTTCAACCTACGACCGATGAAAGCCGGAGTTGGCAGTTTGCAACCTGGCCTTCATCGGTCGTAGTCTTTTGCCAACGAGGAACTTCCGAGCGAAGTAGACGTGTCGGAGAATGCCGCTAAAATCGAAGGACGTACATCATGCAAAGTTTATTGATTGAACCGACCTGGGAACCGACACTATTGAATCTCAGCCCCGTCATCAAACGGCGGATGAGCGATGCGGAGTTCCTAGGGTTCTGCCGCCGTAACGAAGGCTACCGGATTGAGATGTCGAAGGAAGGAGTGCTGGAAGTTATGCCGCCAACTGGAGGAGAAACCGGGCATCGCAATGCGCTTTTGGGGCGTTGGCTGGGCAACTGGACGGAACAGGATGGAAACGGTTTAGATTTCGATTCCTCCACCATCTTCAAACTCCCTAACGGCGCGAAGCGTTCGCCGGACGCTTGCTGGGTGCGCCGTGAAGTTTGGGAGCGGTTGACGGAAAAAGAGCGCGAAGGCTTTCCGCCGATTTGTCCGGATTTCGTCATCGAATTGCGCTCGCCCAGCGACCGGCTTCAGCCGTTGCAAGATAAGATGGAAGAATACCTGGAAAACGGCGCGTTGCTGGGTTGGCTGATTGATCCCGCCGAACGCAAGGTTTATGTCTATCGCCAGAACGCCCCCGTTGCCCCCGTTGAATGTTTGAATGATCCTGAAACTCTGAGCGGCGAGCCTCTGCTGCCTGGTTTCGTGCTGCCTGTCGCTCGTCTGTGGATGAACTAAAAACCTTATGCAATACCAAAAGAAAATTCTTGTTTTGATCTTCGTGCTTTGTCTGTGCGGGGTTACGGCTGCGGCGCAAACGCCCAAAAAGCCGAATGAAATCGCGCGTGAGCAATCTAAAGCCGTGGTGGTGATCGAGGCGCTCGACGAACGCGGCAGTATCATCGGGCAGGGCAGCGGATTCATCGTCACACCGAACGGCGCGGTCGTCAGCAATCTACACGTGGTGCGGGGCGCGGCCAGCCTGCGTGTCAAATTGCCGAGCGGCGATGCTTACAAAACCGCTGATCTGGTGGACGTGGACGAGGCCAAAGACATCGTAATCATCAAAATAAAGGGCTTCAAATTGCCGAGCGTTACGCTCGGCGATTCCGACAAGGTCGAAACCGGCGACGCCATTGTCGCCATCAGCAGTCCCGAAGGCTTGACCAATTCGCTTTCCACAGGCGTCATCAGCGGCGTGCGCAGGATGGAAGCGCATCGTGTTTTTCAAATCACCGCGCCGATCAGCCGTGGCAGCAGCGGCGGCGCGCTGTTCAATGCCAACGGCGAAATCATCGGCATCGTCACTTCGCTGCTGAAAAGCGGCCAGAACATCAATTTCGCCGTGCCGATCAATTACGCGCGAGGAATGATCGGCGATCAGGTTTCGACCTCGCTCGCCCGCCTGCAACCCCCTTCGACAAAAAAAGAAGTCGAAAATAAATCTGCGGACATTTACGACACTGACGAAGCCATTCACATGTCCAATTCACTTGTCCACGTCCTGCTTAAAGACTGGCAGCATTGTCAGGAGAAAGGAGGTCAGGGCCAAGGCCGAGGCCAGGACCTGGGTGATGAATGCAATGTGCAGGCGGGCGGACTGGTCCACGTCCGCGGGCGTGGGGGTGGCCAGGCACAGCTCCGTGGCCGCTTCCTCATCCTTGTATGAGTCCATGGCAATGACGGTGAAGAAGGAGCCCGTGCAGACAATGAATGTCGACACGTC
>CAZRXE010001046.1:0-10187 GCA_964603695.1 uncultured Heliomicrobium sp. | reverse complement strand
CTATGCCGCCAATCAATCCGAGATGCATAAAGGTTCCTCTGCTTTCAGATAGCGGGTGAAGCTTGCAACCAACCGGCGCGAATAGGAACGGCGCGCTCGTTCAAGGCTTCTCGCACGGCGGCGCGCGCCAGCAGCCGCGTCGAATCCAGCACCGGCAGCGGCGAAATTTCCGGTGTGACGATCAATGGAATTTCCGTACAGCCGAGAATGACGCATTCAGCGCCGCTGGCTTTCAGGTCGTCAATCGCCGCAATGAACGAGTCTGTCGTCGGCGCGCGAAAGATGCCCCGACACAGTTCGTCGAAGATCGCCGCGTTCAGCTTTTCCCGCACCGGTTCGTCGGGAATAAATCGCTCCAGCCCGCGCTGCGCCAGCGCATTGGCGTAAACCGTTCCCGTTATCGTCCATTTGGTTCCGAGCAAACCCACGCGCCGCCAGCCGTGCGCCACAATCTCGCTGCAAACCACGTCGGCGATGTGCAAGCCCGGCAACGGCAAGTCCGCCGCGATTTGTTCCAGGGCCAGGTGCGCTGTGTTGTCCGGGCAGACATAGAAGTCTGCGCCTGCGGCGGCCACCTGTCGCACGCCTGCGGCCAGGTGTTGGCCGACCGCCGCGAAATCGTTTGCTTCCCAGCCCGGCATGCTCAAACCCATTGGTATGGCGCTGAGTACAATCGGCGGATGCATGTGCGCGCCGAGTTGCGTCGCGCCCGCGTGGCAGGCCGTCAGAAAACATAACGCGCCGCCTTCCGCACTGTGCGCGACAATGCCCAGTGTTTTCATTTGTCCTCGCTGGTTTGAATTTGCCGGTTACGCGGCAAGAGCCAGGCTTGCGGAAACTGTTGAAGCCCGATGCGTGGGTAATACTCCACCGCTGCCGGCGCAGCCAGCAAAATGATCGTGCAGCGCGGCCCCAACTGTTGCTGCGTTTCGGCAATCAGGCGTTTGCCCACACCCTGTTTTTGATACTCCACATCCACCGCCAAATCCGACAGGTAACAGCAATGATTGAAATCCGTGACACTGCGCGACGCGCCTATCAAACGCACGCCGTCCCAGGCCGTGACCAGCAAATTGGCGTGCTGCAACATTCCTTCGATGCAGGCGCGGTCTTCCACCGGACGCCGCTCAGCCAGCGTCGAACGGCGCAGCACGCCGATGAATTCTTCGACGTTGAGCGCCTGATTTATTCTGTATTCGATTTCCATAGGTTTCAGTGTGGTTGTTTCCATTGCCCGGACGGAATCATCTTTTCATCCTGACAAGGCGCAGACTAACGCTGAAACCGGCCTGTGCAAATAGCCAATTTTATCGAATTCGACCAGGCCACTTTATAGGAGGGAAAAATCAATCGAAGACTTTCTTTTCCAGTTCCTGTGCCAGGAAAACCGCGTTGGGGAACTCGGCTTTGATGCTCGCCCACTTCTTTTGAAAGTCGCTGTCGCGCAGGCGGTTAGAAGCCGTGGCGGGCGGCGCATGCATCACCACAATGTGGCGCGGCTGAATTTGTTCGCGCACCGCCCGCTTCCAATCATCGTTCTCGAAATACCAGGTCGGCAGAAAGGCCACGTCAATGCGGGCTTTGCTGAGTTCGTACTTTTGAAACACCGCCGGTTCGGCTTCGGAATCGCCGATGTGCAGGATGCGTTTGCCCGCCAGTTCGATGAGGAAACCGAGGTTTTCCACGGGCCGCGTACGCCCGTGATGAATGTTGAGCAATTGCACGCCGATGCCGCGATGGCCCGTATGAATGCGCTCGCCCTCTTTCGGCAATGCCGCTACAACGCGCGTTTTGATTGCATCGAACTTGCCCGTCGCGCGCAGCTTGTCCGCCGCTTGTGGCGTGGAAAAGAAAAATGCCTGTGGGTTATTCGTCAGGTGCGCCAGCATGGGTTCGGCGTTGAAATGATCGCCGTGAAAATGCGTGGCGAACACAGCATCCACATCGGCGAAGGGGTCGCGCGCTTTTTCCAGCAGCTCTCGCCGCGCAGGCGAAACCACGGCGTAACCTTTCAACCCTTCGCCGAACAGCGCGTCAATCAACACTTTCCTGCCGCCGCTCGCGATCATGAAACCTTCATTGGCCAGGTAGGTGACTTCGAGCGCGCCGGTGCCGGCGGATGAAGCCTGCGATTGTTCCGTGGCGTTGACAGGCGTGACGGAGGATTCACCCTGGCAGCCTGACATCCAAACGAAAGCGAGCAACGCGATGATACGCAAAGTTGTTTTCATACCGGGTTCCTCTTTAGGGTTTCTGTTCGGCCAGGGCGCGAAACTCCGCGTTGTTACGCATCGGCTCGAAGTTCGTGTCGGTCAACAGTCGCTTGCGGTCAAAGGGCGTTTTGACCAGCCGTTCCAGCCATTTCATCGCCGCTGTCACATCGTTGAGCCGCACAGCCGCCACTGCCGCCGGATACGAAATATCGCGCTTGCGCCAGTGACCGAGCGAATAGGATTGCTCATAAGCTGCGAGCGCCCGCGTATAGTCTTGTGCGCCGAAAAGCGCATCGCCGAAACGCCGCTGCAATTCCGGGTTTTTCGGTTGTTGCGCAACCAGCTTGCCGTAGCCCGCGACCGCCGTTGCCCAGTCTTCGTTCGTCAGTGCCGCGCCTGCGGCCGCTTCATCGCTTTTGGCGCGCAGCGCTTCGTGTAAGCCGGGCGCAACGGCCTGCCGCATGAAACTCATTGTGCGCGCCATTACTGCGCGTGAAAAATCGTTGTCGTCCTCGACCTCAAACGGATGATGGCCGCCGGGGTAACTGATGACTTCGACGGGCGCGCTGACGGCCAGCAAGCGCGCCACCAGCCCGTCAATGCTGCGATTCACAAACGGTTGATCGAGACCGACACGTACGAACAGCATCGGCAGATCGGTGCGCAACTCTTTGACCTCGCCGCCGCTGTAATTCATTACCACGCCTTTGAGGTAAGTGCGCCGCTTGTCCATGAAAATCGGCAGCCCGAGCGAAGCATGACCGGAACTGGCATGCACGACGACGCGGGCGGCGTCTACGCCCAACTTGTCTTGGTCGGCGCGCAAATAGGCGACCAGCGCGTCCAGGTCTTCAGCCACGCCTTCCCGGTGTGACTCAAACGTGACGCCCGCCATGCCTGCCGCCGCAAAGAGCTTCGCCCATTCAATCTGATACAAGTTTTCTTTCTGCTTCGGATCGCCGAAGCCGTTCATCACAATCGCCACCGGCAACGCACCCGGCTTTTCCGCGACAGGCAAGCGATAAAAATCGAAGCGCAACGGCTGGTCATTCACCCGGCGGTATTCTAGATTTTTCTGCACCACAATGCGCTCAAGATTGGGCAGCGTATAAACGAACCGTTCCTGCGCGCTCGCCCTGTTCGGCAGCACAACAAAAATCAAAGCACAAAGCAACAACGACAACTTCATTGGTGTTCTCCTTACTTCGCGTCCTTTTGCCGCAATTTCGGCGACGGTTATTTCGGCAACCGCGTCAGCAATTCCTGAAAGCGAGCTTCAGCGCGCAGCGGCGCGAGGTCTTCGTCGGTCTCGTAGTTTCGCCGATTGGTGAAGCCTTCGCTGATGGCTTTTTCCAGGGCGGCCAGCGTTTTCTCTTTCTTTCCGAGCAGGGAATAACCGCAGCCTAAATTGAAATAAGCCGCCCCCCGATTGCCCACGCTTTGCCCCGCGCCGATCTCACCGGCTTTATCGTAATACCCTTCGCTTTCCGCGTGACGGCCTACCCGAAACAGCGCCTCCGCCAGATTCATCAGCGCCGTGAAGGAATTGGGATACGCCTCCGCCACTAATTCCCGCACCGCAAGGGCATCGGCGTGGCGTCCCATACGGTTAAATCTGAAGGCGTAAACGTTCAACTCGTGTTCCCCGAACAGTTGCACAGCGGGATTGGCGGCGCGGGCTTCGCGCAGAATCTTGGCCGCCCGCGCCAGGTCTTTTTGCTCCCAAAGAATTTGCGCGAATTCGGCGTCATAAGGCACGGGCGGTAAAGCGGGCTGTTGCCAGGCCGTTTTGAGCGAGACGGCCGGAGCGCCAGCGGCTTCAGGCGGATTGCGTAGAAACTGTTCGGCGCTGACGTTGCCTTTGAGATAACGGTCGAGAAAATGCGCCACGCTTTGGGCGAGGAATTCATACCCGGCTTTGCGCTGCGTTCCGCTGAAGGGATACGCCAACGGATTCACGATCAAGCCAAAGTGGTCAAGCCCGGCGACGACGAAATGAAAACGTTCGGAGTACTTCAGCGAATCCAGCAAGCGTAAGTCTGCTGGCTGCGTATTGGGTTGATCCCAGTGAAAGTTCAAATATGGCACGCGCATCTTCAAGCGGTTGAGATAAGGCGCGGCGAACAGTGGCTCATTATTCGGTCGAATCGTTTCCCAGCCGTTGATCGAGACCACCGCAGCAGCGCGCATGTTTTGCATTTGGTAGAGCAGCGCGCTCATCCCGTCGAAGTTGAGGCCGATGACCGCGAGCTTGCCGGGGTCTACAAAGGGCAGGGTCTGGGCTTCGGCGGCGAGGTACTCAAAAGCCCGCACGCGATCATTGAGCGCGAATTGCGGTTTGGACGTTTGCTGTGTGGCGGCTGCCTCCGTCGTCGGCGCAACCAGGACAACATACCCCTGGCTTGCCAGGTATTCGCAAAGCACGGACGCGGCGGTCAGCGTATAACCGCCAACCAGGACGACGGGAAAACGGCCTGGCGCGGGCCGGGCGTTTTGGTAAGCGGCGGTGCGCGTTGCCAGAATTTGCCGGACGAGATCATCAGAGATGGCGGCGGTTACTTCGGCGCTGGCGGCGGTAGCCTTAATCTCATTGCGAACGCTCTCGCGGTCCTCCGGCGAAACAGGCGTAAAGCGTTCCCGCTTCAGCGCCAGCAACTGCAACTCTTCAAAAGTCATCGGCGTTTTTTGGGCGGCTTTGACCGCCGGATACCAGATGCCGATTTGAATCGGGTAGGCGGTCTCTACAGTAGCGACGCCGCTAAAGTCCGTCGCCGGCTTCACCTGTCTGGCGTAGTCGTACTTTTGGACGTGTCGAAATCCAACGCCGTAAGCGCCCGGTTTGAGATTGCCCCACTGCGGCAAAGACTGCGCGGAGCTGCGGCTCAAACTCAAACAAGCGAGGCAGAGCAGAAAGGCAATCTGAGATGTTTTTGCTGGTAAGCTCATTGGAAACTCTCCGGGAAATTTACCTGTGTGAATTGATCTTTCGATGATGGCGAATTCCGCGCGCCGGGCAGCCTTGGTTATTTTTTTTCCCACCGCTGGCCGTCCCATTCCCACGTATCGTCCAACACTTTTGCTCCCGTGCCGCCATACAGCACGATTCTGTTCCGCGCCGCGTCATAAGCCATCACGTGCAAATCGCGTTTACCCGGCGTAGGGCCGGTCATTTTGATTTCCGTCCAATGCTCACCATCCCATTGCCACAGGTCGTCGAATTGGCGACCTTCTTTGCTGCCGCCGTAAAGCAACACGACGCCTGCGCGGCGATCAAACGCCAAGGCGTGGCGCGCTCGCGCGGGCGGGACGTCATCACTGACCTTGCGCCAGTGCTTGCCATTCCAAATCCAGGTGTCGTTGAAGTGTGGTTGCGGTTGACCACGGCTTGGCGCTTCGCCAACACCGCCGAACAAAACGACTTGTTTGCGTTTGCTGTCATACACCATCGCCGTTACGCGTCCCTCTGGGCCTTCAGTTGCAACCTGTGTCCATTGCTTGCCGTCCCATTCCCACGTGTCAGTAGCCCAGGGAGAAGTGCGTGGGAATTTACCACCGCCAAACAATACGGTTCGGCCTCGTGCTGCATCAAAGGCCATCGCGGGGTGATCGCGCGGGCCACCATCCGCGACGTGTTGCCAAGCTTTGCTGTCCCATTCCCAGGTGTCGCCCTTGATCTCTTCTCTTTTCCCAACGCGCCCGCCAAAGACGACAACGCGGTGACGGCGTGAGTCATACACAGCCGCGCTCACATATCGGGCAGGCGGGCCTAAGCCGGGCAGTAATTCCCATAGCCTGCCATTCCAACTCCACACTTCAGAAAACTCCGGTTGAATCGCCGGGTAATAGCCATCGAGCAAAAGCACTCTGTGCCGTTGTTCGTCATAAATCAGACTGGGGACGCCGCGCGGGCCGGGGTTCGTTGCGTTTTGTTGCACTTTGGCCGCGAGATGGCCGGAGGAAACGGTTGCCACGAGGCTATAGAATAAAGTGCCCAACAAAACACTACTTGAGTTAAATCCCCGCCTTTTTACCATTCTGAAATTCCTTTGAGGCTTGGTTATTTTCCTTATCTTGCCTGCTCTATTTTTTGCTGAAGCGTTTGCTTCATCTGTTCTTTTTGATTGCCGTTGAGAGTTGCATCATTTGGCAACAGCGCCAACGCCCGCTCGAATCGCTGCTTCGCCAATTCTTTTTGCCCTGCTGTTGCATAGGCATTGCCAAGATTGATTAACGCCGTAACCGATTGTGGATGCGCTTCAACATTGAGTTTGAGCAGTTCGATTGCCGTTTGTGGCTGGTCGCATCTGGCCATTTCATTGGCCAGTTGGTTCATTCGTTCTTCTTCAAAAATGGCGGCTTCCGGGTCACGTTTGCGCGCTTCACGATAGACTTGAACGGCGCGCTCAATGCCTTGTCCAGCGATAATCGCGGCAAGCTCATCTCGGCTGGGGGCTGCCTTTATGGCAGGAATTTCCTTCAGCGTTACGATGTGTGATGAGGCAGGCGCATGGCGTAGCGAAGCCAGGCTTTCTGCCTGTTTTTTGACGTAGGCATTCAGGAAATGCAGCAAGTACACATTCGTTTGCTCGAACCCCTGGCGAAAATCCGTTTGCTGTTCGCCACGTAGCGAAAGAACCGTGCTGGCCGCCATCCCTTCCGTCGCAAAATCCCAATGATGAAATTTCGGAATGTTGACTTTGAAGTAATGTCGGGTCGAAAACTTGAATTGGTCGAATTCGGCAAATTGCTGTTCCGGCCACCGCCCAATGGATGAATCGCTATAGCTGAAAAAGAAAGGAACACGCAGCGCCCGCACGTCATACAACGGAGTTTTCGTATAGCTGGAACCGAGCGGCCCCCACATCCCGGTTTCAAGCAACGCCAGCGCATCAACATCAGGGTGCCGCATAGCGAATAGGATTGGCGCTAAGCCGGAGCCGCTGAATCCCAACGTTGCCAGCTTCAATGGATCAACAAAAGGTTTTTCACGCAGCTGGCTGACGATCAATTCCAGATCGCGCAATTGATTGTTTAGTACGAGCGCGGTCAAAGTTGCGTCATCGGTTTCATATCGGTCATTCGCGGATTGAACAAAAGCGACGACATAGCCGTGACTTGCCAGATATTCATTCGTTAGCGTAGTTGACACTTCACGCAGCGTGCCGACAACCAGAGGAAAGCGCCCCTTGGCAGGCTCCGCGTTGTATCGCGCGAGTAATTTGGTTTGTTGCAGCGATGCCCAGGCCGTCTCCGTCACACTTCCAAAGAATCGCTGAATCATATTTCGCACATTCGAATCAGCTTTGTCTTTGGCAGCCGCAGTCATGGTCTGTGGCCAGGTTCGGTTACTGCTGTAAACGTAATCCGCAAAGGTCATTGGCGCAGCCTTCCCCAGCTTTGCCGGATACCAAAGATGCACATAAAGCTGGCGTGTGCGATCGGATGAAGCAGGATTGCCAAAGTAATCCTGCTTCGGTCGGACTAGACGTGAACTGTCGCTGATGTTGATGACCTTGAACCCAATTGGAAACGGCCCCGGCTGGAGATTGCCGAAAAGTGGAGAACTTTGCGCCAAACCGGAAACTGAGAGAAGCAGAATGAGGACAAAGAGAAAAATACTGCTCATAGATTTTACTACGCTATGCTGAAACATTGCCTACTCCTGTTGCTATTGTCGTCTTACTTCACTTGCGCCCACTGTTTGCCGTCCCATTCCCAGGTGTCGTCCAAGGTTTTTTGCCCATCGCTGCCGCCGTACAACACCGTTTTCCCGCGTGCCGCGTCGTAGGCCATGGCGTGCATAAAGCGTTTGCCGGGGCCGATAGTTTTGATTTCCTTCCAGTGCGTGCCGTCCCACTGCCACATGTCCGCGCAAGTTCCTGCCCGCCCAAAACCGCCGTACAAGAACAGCACACCCGCGCGGTCATCGAAGGACAGACTGTGAGCACTGCGTGCGGCAGGGCCTCCCTCGCTGACCTTCCGCCAGCTTTTGCCGTTCCAGACCCAGGTGTCCTGGAAATACGGGATGGGTTGAGTGGGGTCGCCACGGTCGCCGTGTCCGCCGAACAAGACCACTTGCTTGCGCCGGCTGTCGTAAGCCAGCGCGCCGATGCGCCCGCGGGGACCGTCCGTGGCGGCTTGCGTCCATTGCTTGCCGTCCCATTCCCAAGTGTCTGTCGCCCAGGCGCCCGCGCGGCGCGGGAAAACCGTGCCGCCGAACAAAACGGTTCTGCCGCGCGCCGTGTCGTAAGCCAGCATGTGATGATCGCGCGCGCCGACGCTGGTGTCCGGCATCTGCTGCCAGCGTTGGCCGTCCCATTCCCAGGTGTCACCGGCGACTTCATCCTGTGTCATTCCTCCAATCCTGCCGCCGTACATCACCAGACGCTTTCTGCGTGAATCGAAGACCGCGCCATTCGTGGTGTGAGCGGCGGGCGCAGCCACCGAAGTATGGAGGCGTTCCCAGCGGCTTCCATCCCAACTCCACAACTCCTGCGCGCGAACCTGACGCGGTGCCGGCGGCGGAGTGGCGGGAGTTGCGGCGACCAGCACGACGCGGCGCAACCGCTGGTCGTAAACCAGGCTATGCCCACGGCGCGGCCCAGGAGTCGCCGCATTTTCCTGCGTTTGCAGGAGCGCCGCGCCGGCAGTTCCCCACGGTGAAGTGATGGCCTGGCAACTCCACCAGGCGAGCACCACGATGAGCGCCAAACGAATTTTCATAACCTTTGCTCTCTCCCAATCCATTGCGCACTACTTCATCTGCGCCCATTGTTTGCCGTCCCATTCCCAAGTGTCGTCCAGGGTCTTTTGCCCATCGCCGCCGCCGTAAAGCACGGTTTTGCCGCGTGCCGCGTCATAAGCCAGCGCGTGCATAAAGCGTTTGCCGGGACCGCTGGTTTTGCTTTCTTTCCACTGTGTACCGTCCCACGCCCACATGTCGTCCAGCACGCGAAAGCCGTCGCCCGGCTGCGCCTTCACGCCGTCGCCGCCGTACAGCAAAGTGAGGTCGGCGCGCCGGTCATAAACCAGGCGATGTCGGGCGCGTGGCGGCGGCCCCGCCTCACTGACCTTGCGCCAGCTTTGGCCGTCCCATTCCCAGGTATCATTGTGATAGCGCCGGTCTTCGCCCAGACCGCCGAACAGCACGACGCGTCGGCGCTTGCTGTCGTAACTCATCGCAAAATGCGCGCGTCCGCCGGGGCCAGACACAGCGTGCTTCGTCCATTTCACGCCATCCCATTCCCAGGTGTCTTTGGCCCACGCGCGATCAGCGGTTTGTCCGCCGTACATCAGTGTCTTGCCGCGCGCTGCGTCGTAAACCATCACGTGATGATCGCGCGTGCCAACGCTAGCATCCGTCATCTGCCGCCAGCTTTTGCCGTCCCATTCCCATGTGTCGCTTTTGAGTTCGGTGTAGCCGTTGTTGCCAACGCCACCGAACAGCACGATGCGTTTACGGCGCGTGTCATACGCTGCGGCGCTCAACGAACGCGCCACCGGCCCCGTGCCGGGCAGTAGCTCCCATCGCTTTCCTTGCCAGCGCCAAAGCTCATCGAATTGCGGCTGATTGGGCGGCTGGTAGCCGCTCAGCAACACAACCTGTCGCCGTTGCTCGTCGTAAATCAGACAATGCCCTTCGCGTTCAGTTGGGCGGCCGGATTCGCCGGCGAAGAAAGTACCGGCAAATATAACGTCGCGGTTGTGTGTCAACACGTAACTGAACAGCAAGATCGGCAGGATGAGCCAGGCAATGCGGCGTTTCATGTGTTAGTTCCTTTCTGTGTTGCCGGTGCATCGGAACCACAAATTTGGGTTGCAACGTTCTGGAAATATAAAGCGCACCGGCGAAATCCAGGTTTCTGACGCGCGGTTCTACGGTGATGACGGCCAGATCAATTTTAACGCCTTTCAGTTTGTCTATTTCCGTAACATTGATCTTGTGCCAACGCCGGCCGTTCCATTCCCAGGTGT
>CAZRXE010001045.1:0-2687 GCA_964603695.1 uncultured Heliomicrobium sp. | reverse complement strand
ATGTTTCCGCAAACTTCGCGGTCGTTGTTTGTCCAATGGTGACGAGCTTGAGCGACATCAGCGGCATCGTCGGAAACAGCGTCAACATTAACGGCAGCGGCTTCACGGGTGCCAATTCCGTGCGTTTCAGCAATAACGTTGCAGCGCAATTCATCGTCGTCAGCGACACGCAAATTACGGCGACGATTCCGGCGGGCGCAGTGACAGGCCCTATCACCATCAGCGAACCGGGTTGCGGCGATGTGCTGACCGCCACCTTCACGGTGCTTGTTTGCCAGACGATCAGCGGCATTACGCCGACCGCCGCCCCCGCAGGCAGTCAGGTGACGATCAACGGCAGCGGCTTTACGGGTGCGACCGGTGTGCGTTTCAACAACATCAGCGCGACGTTCACCGTGGTCAGCGACTCCGTCATCAACGTCACAGTGCCGGCCAATGCTTCGACCGGATTGATTGTGGTCAGCAAACTCGGCTGTCTGGAAGCTTCCGTTAGCTTCACCCTGATTGTTTGCCCGACGATCACAGGCGTCACGCCGACCACCGCCACCGTAGGTCAGACCGTCACCATCAACGGTTCCGGCCTGACGGGCGTGAGCGCCGTGCGCTTTACAAATAACGTGGCGGCACAATTCACGATCGTCAGCGACACGCAAATCACAGTCGTCGTGCCCGCCGGCGCGACGGACGGCCCTGTGACGATCAGCGAAACCGGCTGCTCCAACGTGCAGACGGCGGCGCTAACCATCCTGCTGGATACGCCGCGCGTGGTGCGCGCAGTCAACGCGAGCGGCGCGCCGGGAACGCAGGTCGCCGTGCCCATCGAACTGGTTTCGCAAGGCGATGAAAACGCTTTGGGAATGAGCTTGAACTTTGACACGGCTGTACTCGGCAATCCGCAAGCGGCGCTGGGCAGCGACGCCACCGGCGGGCAGATCAACTCCAATGCAGGTCAAGCGCCGCAAGGCCGCTTCGGACTGGTAGTCTCGCTCGGAACCGGCCAACGATTCAGCGCCGGAACGCGGCAAGTGGCTGTCGTTACCTTCACCATCGCCGCCAATGCCGCCGCCGGAACGACGGCGATCGGTTTCGGCAATCAACCGATTCCGCGCGAAATCTCCGACACTGAAGCCAACATCCTGCCGGCGAATTACGCCGCCGGCACATTGACGATTGCGCCAGGTTACGAAGCCGACGTTGCGCCACGCCCGAACGGCACAGGCGATGGCAACGTGACCACGGCAGATTGGGTGCTGGTCGGACGCTTCGCCGCCGGTCTGGACACGCCCTCCGTCGGCAGCGAATTCCAACGCGCCGATTGCGCGCCGAAATCCAATCTGGGCGACGGTCGCCTGACAATCAACGATTGGGTGCAGGCCGGACGCTACGCCGCCGGACTCGATCCGGTCGCGCCCGCAGGCGGACCAACCGCACCTGCCGGATTGCGGATTGCGAATTGCGGATTGCGGATTGGTACAGTGTGTGCCGATTCCACACTTCGCAATCCGGGAAATCCGCAATCCGCAATCCGCAATCCGCAATCCAGTACGGTTCGCGCCGCGCTGGAATCGCTCGCTTCGACCGGACAGCTTGCGATTGAGCTGGATGCCTGGGGCGGCGAAAACGCGCTCGGCTTCAGCCTGCAATTCAACCCGGCGCAATGGCGGTTCGTTTCTGCGCGCGCCGGACAGGACGCCGCCGGGGCCGCGATGCACGTCAACACGGCGCAACTCGCCGCCGGGCGCATCGGCATCGCCGTGGCGATGCCAGCCGGAGAAAGCTTCGCTGCCGGAACGCGACAAGTGGCGTTGTTGCGTTTTGCTCTGGTTGCCGGACGCCGCGCTGCGGGCATCATCGGTTTTGCCGATCAGCCGCTGGCGCGCGAACTCGCGGATGTCAACGCCCGCAGCCTGCCTGCCGATTACGCCGTGCGCACCGAAGTCGTCACCGCAAGTCAGGCGACCATTGTTTCCGCCGCCAGCTTCCGCGCCTCTGAACTGGCATCGGAATCCATTGCGACTGTGTTCGGCGCGAAGCTGGCGACGACGACGCAAACAGCGGACAGCTTGCCGCTGCCTTTCGATCTGGCCGGAACCCGCGTCACAGTCACCGACAGCGATGGCATCGAACGCCCCGCGCCGCTGTTTTTCGTCTCGCCCGTGCAAATCAACTACTTGATTCCGGCGGGCACGGCGGAAGGCTTGGCGACCGTGACGATCATCAGCACCGACGGCACGGTTTCCGTCGGATGGGTCGGAATCGCTTCGCTTGCGCCGGGCTTGTTCACCGCCGGCGCGGATGGGCAGGGCATAGCTTCGGCTATCGTTCTGCGCCAACGCGCGGACGGCTCGCAACAATTCGAGCCGGTCGCGCGCTTCGATCCGGCGTTGAATCGCATTGTCGCCGCGCCGGTGAATTTTGAGGCGGAAGGCGAACAGGTCTTTTTGATTCTGTTCGGCACCGGCCTGCGCCACCGTCACACGACGATTTCAGCCAGCATCGGCGGCCAACCGGCGGAAGTGCTTTTCGCCGGCGAAGCGCCCGGCTATGCCGGACTCGATCAATGCAACTTGCGATTACCGCGCACTCTGACTGGTCGCGGCGAGGTGGAGGTGAACTTGACCCTGGACGGCAACGCGGCCAATGCCGTCCGGCTGCTGCTCAAGTAATTCCGCGCGGAAACCGGATTG
>CAZRXE010001044.1:0-1771 GCA_964603695.1 uncultured Heliomicrobium sp. | reverse complement strand
TCACCCAGCGGTCCTTGTTGTCCGCCGCGCGCGCCATTAACACTGCGTGATTGCCGTCTTCAGACCATTGCGCGTTCGCCAACTGCACGTCGCGGTCGCGTTCTTGCGGACGTTGCGGCCGCTGCGTCTGTTGTTGCGCCTGCTGTTCTGTTTGCCGTTGGCTTTGCGCTTGATCGGGCGTTTGCGGCGTGGTTGCGCCCGCTTGCGCAGCGCCCGCTTGTTTCAAACCGTGTTCGACCCAGACTGCTTCGCCGGTTTCGACGGAAAGAATCGCCAGCCGATTGCGGCCTTGCGCATCGCCGACTTTGCTGCGTCCGGGAATGTCTTCGGTGTAGGCCGATTCGGTAACGTAGTTCGGCACAATGGTGTTTTTCGCGCCGCCGGCGGTTTGAAAGACAGTGGCCAGCACGTGTTTGCCGTTGGGCGAAAGCGTCAATCCGCCGACGGCTTGCCCGGCAGGCGGCGTGAAGGGTTTGCGCTTTTCGCGAGCTTTGCGTTTGGCTTCCTGCTCTTCGCGGTTTTGAGCGCGTTCGCGGACAGCTTCCAGCAACTCGCGTTCTTCTTTCTTGATGAAGTCCTGACTTGTGCCGGTTTGCGGCGGCGCTTGACCGCTTTGCGCGCCAGCGGTGTTGTTGCCGCCTCCGCCTCCTTGCCGTTGGCCGCCGCCAAAACCTCCACCGCCGATGCCGCGCTGCGCGGCTGCCGGTTCAGGCGCGCCGCCGCCCGCGCGAATGTCAGTCAATTGCACCAAGCCTCCGCCGTCCAGCGCCATCGAATACAGGTTGTTTTGCCGCGTGAAGAGAACGTGTTTTTGATCGGCGGCAAAACGCGGATTGCCTTCTCCCTCAGTCGTGGCGATGAGTTGGCGGCGTTCGTTTTTGGCGTGGTCGTAAAGAAAGATGTCGCCCTCTTCGGCAAAGACCGTCAGGCGTTTGTCTTTCGACAGTTCGCCGGAAGTCGGAGGCGCTTGTTTGGCTTCGTCTTCGGTCAGTTTGCGCAAACCGCTGCCGTCGCGATTGACGACGTACAAATCCGGCTCTTTCAATCGCGCTTCGCCCGCGCGCTTCCAGCGAAAGTAAACGCGCTGCCCATCCTGCGACCAGTAAGGCCGCGTCGGTTCATACCCGACCAGATCGAAGCCGCGCATGATGCTGTCCACGGTCAGCTCGAATTTTTTGGGCGGAGTTTGCTGGGCAAAGGCAGGCGAGGGCAATGACAAGGCACACAAGCAAACCCAAACGGAAAATCGGCGAAGAACGGACGATCTCATTTTCTCGGTTTCTCCTATTCGTTTATGGCAACAACTCCTGCACGGCAATGCGGCCAAGTTCTCGGCCTTCAATTACGACGGGAACGTCCGCGCCCGCTTCGTAATCCTGCCGCTTCCGTTAATCCGCGACGGACGGTTCCGTATAAACTTCGATTCTTTGTTTCGCCAGGTTGACGATCCAGTAAACGGGAATCCCCGCGGCGGCATAGATTCGCTTTTTTAACTTGCGGTCTCGGGACAGGGACGAATCCGCGACTTCAACCACGAGCGGGGTTTCTTCGGCGCTGGAATAATGGTTCAGATACTGACGGCGCTCGCCTTTCACAGCGGAGACGTCCGGCTCCGGTTCGCTGTGTGCGAGCGTGATGGGTTCCTGCGCGCTGACGCTCCAACCTGAAGAAAAGAGTTTCGCCAGCGCATCTCTGACCAACTGCGTCGCCAAACTGTGCGGAGGATTTTTCGGCATCTTGGTCACCAATACCCCTTCCAGCAATTCCACCG
>CAZRXE010001043.1:0-5644 GCA_964603695.1 uncultured Heliomicrobium sp. | reverse complement strand
ACTTGACCACCATACGAACGTGAGGCCGGAAGCGGTCGAATTCCAGATAATCATCGCCGTAGGTATACGTCGGGAACCAATAACGTCCGTCAATGTTTTCGCGATAAGTCTCGAACTTCGGAAACCGCTGCTTGAATTCCGGGACGGTCTTGCCCGCAGTTTTGACAATTTGCAAATCTTCTTCGTCCACCCAAATGCGTCCCTGGAAGAACTTGCCGTCCATTTCCTTCTTCTTCATCCGCTCCAATTCGCGTTGGTTGGACATCACTTTGGGAATTACGTCAAAAACAAGAGTGTGCAGGTCGTCCACTTTCTCTTTGCCGACGTAACTGACGCTGTAATTCGGCAGGTCTTCCTTGGCCAATGCGAAGGGTTGCAAATTGATGAGTGCGTCGCGGTCTTCCTGTGACATACGCAAACCGGTTTGATCCAGCGTGGAAGGCGGAGCTTTCAAAATCCGCTCCAGCCGCTTGCCCGCGTCGTTGAAGACAAATTCCGAGACTTGATAAAACTCGCCGGAAACCACATTGGCCGGCCCCAGCACTTGAAGCTTGGTTTCCTGCTGATAGGAATACTCTTTCCAAATTTCGCGCAGTTCGCTTTCTTTTTCAGTGAAACGTTTGACGACTTCTTCCGGCGAGATCTGCGCGGTTGAAGCAGGCGGCGAATTGTCCGGTTTGGTGTTAAATGGATGTGCCGACGCCGGCCACAAGGAAGCAGCCAACACACCGGCGATGAGCAAAGCAAGCAAACTCTTTTTCATTCTGATGTTCTCCTCTCACTGTCTTTATTGACTTGTCTGAATTGTTCCGATTACCGCTGCCTTGAACGAACTGAAGCGGAATGTTTGCAGTCGGTCACTCTTCGATCAACTCCGTCTCATCCTCCCGTGAAATGCCTTTGGCGGCGTCACGCGCCTTTCGGAGCGAAAGCTGATAACTGAATCCGCGACGCATCAAGTAATCAAACAACTTTTTCACTTGTTCGGGACTATTTGGCGGCCCTTTCAGCCGTAGACGTTTGCTGACGGCGCGATCAATCAATTCCTCTTCGCCCTGGTCGGCATAAATTTCATTGAGCGTTTGTTCGGCAATTTCGCTGGGAATTTTCTTGCGCTGCAAATCGCGCCGCAGCCGCGTGCGTCCCAGCGGGCGCACAGTCAATCGTGAAGAAGCATAACCGGCCGCAAACTGCTCATCGTCCAAATATCGAAGCTCGATCAGCCGTGCAATCACCTGTTCGACAACGGCTTTTTCCGCCCATTCCTTTTCCAGCAAGCGTTCGCGCAATTCGGCGATGCTGCGCGGTTTGAAAGAGAGCAGTTTCAACGCGCGTTCCATCGTTTTTTCGTAAGGTGTCGCCGCCATTGCCGCATCGTGAAGCCGAGCAGCAAGCTTCGTCAAGCCCTTTCCGGTTTTACGATTTCTGAAGCGCCGTGCTATATTCGCAGCCTGCTTTCTACAACATTCATTCCTTCTTTCGAGGTATCAAGTCATGTCAGGGCATTCGAAATGGCACACGATTAAACACAAAAAAGGCGCGCTCGATGCCAAGCGCGGAAAGATCTTCACCAAGCTCATCAAGGAAATCACCATCGCCGCCCGTAGCGGCGGCAGCGGCGACATCAATATCAACGCGCGTTTGCGCAAAGCGGTCAGCGACGCCAAATCCAACAACATGCCGAACGACACGATTGATAAAGCAATCAAACGCGGCACGGGCGAATTGGAAGGCGTCAGTTACGACGAAATCACCTACGAAGGTTACGGCCCCGGTGGCGTGGCCGTCATGGTCAACACCACCACGGACAATCGCAATCGCACCGTTGCCGAAATCCGCCACGTCTTTTCCAAAAACGGCGGCAATCTGGGCGAAACCAACTCGGTGGGTTGGATGTTCAACCGCAAAGGCCAGATCATCATTGACGCCGCGCTGAAAACCGAGGACGAAATGATGGAAATCGCGCTTGAGGCCGGTGCCGACGACGTAACTAGCGACAGCGACACTCATGAGATACAGACCTCGCCGGAGGATTTCCACGTCGTGCTGGAAGCCATCAAGGCCAAAGGCATCGAACCGATGTCCGCCGAACTGGCGCTGATTCCGCAAAACACCATCAAGCTGGAAGGCGCGGACGCCGCCAAAATGTTGAAGCTTTACGAAGCACTGGACGATCACGACGACGTGCAGAGCGTTTACGCCAACTTCGAGATGGACGACGCGACAATGGCGCAACAAGCCTAAATCACAGTTTTCAGTTTTCAGTTTTTATTTTTCAGCCGCAGCTGAAACTGAAAACTGAAAACTGAAAACTGAAACTGTTATGAACTTCAAACGGCGTGGCGCGGAAACAGGCAGCGGCTTTCAGGAAGCCATCAATCGCACCAACGAAGGCTATCAACGTGCCAACCGCGCTTGCATTACGCGCAAGGCCATTCCCGGAAAATACCTGATCGAACACGGCGAATCGCGGCGCGGCTTGTCGCTGCCTTCCGTCGAAACGCTTTCCGGCAAATCCCAGGCGCGCATTTCTACCGGCGAACTCGGCAATCTGGTCAAACAAGCCAAGCTGAAAGACTGGCGACACTTCGTTCCTGAATCGAAAGCCGAGCCGGATTACGGCGGCGTGATTGCGCCGGAAGGTCGCGCGATTTTTTACGACGCCAAAACCACGCGCCGCGATTTGCTGGATTTCGACAACCTGCACGAACATCAGGTCAGCTTTTTGGAATGCGTGGCGGATTTCGGCGCGGTGGCGGGTTTTCTGGTGGAATTCGGCAAGTACGACGAGATTTACTTTCTGCCGATTCAAGTACTCAAACGATGGCGCAATGAAAGCGTGCGCAAAAGTTTGCCGTACCAGTTTTTCGCCGATCATCTGATGGCGGCCCTGCCGGGCAAAGGCTTCGTGATTTTCGATTATCTGGCGGCCATCGAAGAGCAGGAACGACGTTTCAATCCGGATTTCTCCGGCTTCGATCAAATTTCTTTCAATGCTTACGCGAAGCGAATAACACGCAAGCTCGCTTCGTAACTCAAAGCTTTCCAGGAACAATTACGGCCACCCCGAAGGAGACCCCTATGTGTGTCCGTAACTCGGCATTTCTGATTTCCTGTCTGCTTCTTTTTCTCAGCAGCCATGCGCTTGCTCAAACACAACCCAAACGCAAAGTTGTGGTTCCCGGTCAGCGGGCGATTGTCGTGGATGAACGGCTTTCAGTTTTGCGAACCCAACCTGACGTAAAAGCGCCGTTGGACCAACGATTGCGCCGAGGCCGCATCGTCGGAATTATCGGTTCGGGAAAGGGCAAGGACGGCCAACAGTTTTCGCGCGTCGCTGTCACTCGCAACACTCGCGGCTGGATTCTGTCCGAAGCCATAGTCAAATCTGGCAACGCCGCCGACGCCGAACGCTTGTTGAAGCTGATTGAAAGCACCGCCGATGAATTCGTGAAAGTAAGACTGGCCAAACTCTGCGCTGACGAATTTCGCACGGCCAAAACCGCGCCGCGTTGTTTGATGCTGCTCGGCGAAGTGGCTGAACAAGTGGCCGAGCGGCTGACGCGCGACGCCAAACGCCGCGTCAGCAATGAAGAACCTGGCGCAGGTTTGAGCAGGCGCGATTACCTGCTGAATTTCGCCGGACTAGATCGTTACAACCGCATCGGCATCACTTTCGATCTTTCCGAAGCCACTGACAAGATCGTTTACGACGGCGCGGCGTATCGCGAATTGTTGCGCCGCCACCCGCGCAGCACCGAAGCCGGCGAAGCCACTTTGCGATTGGAAAAACTGAAAGAGGTCACAGCCGCGCGTTGAAGCGTAACGACCGAATGCGGCACGTCGTCAAACTGATTTTCAACACCTCATTCTTTGAGATTCGCGCTGGCGCGCTGGCCGAAGATTGCGGAGTCCCAGCCGCCAGGCGCGCGGGTTTTCATTGCAAGTCCCCAAACGCCTCCCGTTCAGAAATCGCAAGCCGCAACGACCAATAACAATCACCAACCAACGGTTTGCCTCTTTGCTGTTCAGCCGGGAAGCTGGGATCAAAACGAACATTCAAGCCCCGTTAAACGATGATTGAACTCGGCATCGTCCGCCGAATAAGAGGATACCTTTATGCGTTTTTGCCCGACTCTGCCGCTACTGCTCTGTCTTTTTTTCGCTTTGCTGCCGTTGACGAAATCTTCAGCCTTGAACACCGCGCTTCGCGTCAACGAAGCCGAAACCCGCGTTCAATTGCGCGAAGGCAAAACCGAAGTTGCATTGGCCGTGGAAAATCTGATGGCCAATCCGCTGCGCGCGCGAATCGAATTGGCCTGGCTCGATCCGCAAGACCGCGTAACAGCCCACACTGAACGCCGCGAAGTTATCGCGCCAGGCTCCGGCAAAATCATCGTTCCGTTGCCGCTGCTCGTTGATTCAAAACATCAGGATGAAACGCTATGGTATCGGCTGCGCTATCGCCTTGCGCCTGCTGATGCCACCGGCAAAGCCTTTGCGCCGGCATCCGGCGTGATTTCGCTTTCGGAAATTACGCCGGACATTTTCGAATTGCGCGTTATCGCTTCGGAGTATCCCTTTGCCGGAAAGCCTTACCGCGCGCACGTTCGCGCACTGCATCCGATCACTTCGCGCGTCGTGAGCGGCGTCAAGATCAACGCCGAACTGAAATTCGACAACGACCGCGAAGATTCATTCAAAGCCTCCACCCTGACCAACGCGCAAGGTTACGCCGTGCTGGATTTCAATTTGCCGCGCGATTTGATTGCTGAAGACGGCACGCTGGAAATCAAAGCCGCGCGCGGCCAGTTCGAACAGGAAGCCAAAATCGAACTGGACAATGACCATCCGCAACTGTCGCGGGTCATCCTGACTACGGACAAACCGATTTATCAGCCCGGCCAATTGCTGCATATTCGCGCGCTGGCGTTGGATTTCAGCAACCGCGCCATTGCCGACACTGAACTTGAATTGGAAATCGAAGACCCCGAAGGCACGACGCAATTTCGCGCCGATTTGAAAACTTCCCGCTTCGGCGTGGCCAACATTGATTGGCCAATCCCGGACAATACGCGACTTGGCGATTACCGCGTCACAATCGAAATGGACGATGACAAACACGGCGAGGCCCACGGGGAAAATACCGTGAAAATCAGCCGCTACGAATTGCCGAACTTCGCCGTCAAAACAAAACCGGATCGAGACTATTACCTGCCCGGCCAAAACGCCGAAATAGAAATCCGTGCTGATTACCTATTCGGCCAGCCGGTGACGAAAGGCCACGTCCGCATTGTTCGCGAAAAGGAGCGCCGCTGGAATTACCGCGAACAAAAATGGGAAGCCGAAGAAACCGAAAAGTATGAAGGCGAGTTGGACGCCGACGGACGCTTCGCGACGCGCATTGATCTGACCGCCGCGCACAAAGATTTCGCCGAAGACACTTACAAACGCTTCGAAGATTTGAGCTATGCGGCTTACGTCACGGACGCGACGACTGGGCGCACCGAGCAGAAGCGTTTCGACCTGCGCGTGACGCGCGAACCGATTCACATTTACGTCATTGGCCTGGATTACAACCAATCGGACGCCTTGCCCTTGCAGTTTTATCTTTCCACCTCTTACGCCGACGGCACGCCCGCGA
>CAZRXE010001042.1:0-5831 GCA_964603695.1 uncultured Heliomicrobium sp. | reverse complement strand
GACGCTCCAACAGCCGCTGGGAGACGTTAATTCTGAATTCGCCGAATTCGTATAAATGATTGATTTGATTACTCATAATTCGTCCCAACCAAAAACCAACCTTTTCTTTACCCGGTTCCAACGACCTTTTCGATGCAAAGGTATAAGCTATGCTCCGAAGTCGTCGGTCAGAGTCCCGATCGACGACGACCGAAAGTGAAATAGTGGATCGGGGAAGTTGTGCCGGTTGGTGGAAAGGCAAGCAATTTACCATTGCCCTTTTCATTGCGCCAAACGGAGGTGGAAAGTTGGCTGCTTTGTCAGAGGTTCTCATGTCGAAACGGAAAATCGTCACGATTGAAACACACGAAGTTTTGGTCATCCGTCGTCCGAAATCCGACGTGCATGGTTGGTGCGACCGTTGCGCGGCGGAGGTCGAACTGCTGACGGCGGACGAAGCTTCGCGGCTGACGGGGCAGAGCCTTAGGGAAATTTTTCGCCGCATCGAACTCGATCAACTTCATTTTCATGAGTGGCCGGCAGGAGGAATTTCGATTTGTCGGACTTCGCTGCTGCCGGATCAACCTTGTCAGTACCGCGACCGACGCGGCGCGCGCGACTGATGAAACCACTCTCTACCGGAGACGGTGCTGACCCGGTTGAGCAGTACAACTTAATTCAAAAATTAGGAGAACAACCATGAAGCGCAACCTTATGCTTGTCATTGTCCTTGCGGGAATGATTCTCGCGGGCAAAGTCACCCTCACAACCAACTCGAATGCCGCCGCCCAGGGAGTGCCGGAATTTTCACAGGCGGACATCGAAAGAGCCTCCATCGGTCTTTCAATCACGCCGGTTCAGGTCAACGCCGGATACGGAAGAACACGTTTTCTGGTCGGGCTGGGCAGCTATCTGGTCAACGGCGTCGGCGGTTGCAATGATTGCCACACCAATCCGGGATACGTGGAAGGCGGAGACCCGTTCCGTGGTCAGCCGCAAAAAATCAATGCCGCCAACTTCCTGGCCGGCGGCGTCAAATTCGGCCCGTTCACTTCGCGCAACAACACGCCCGATCCGAAGAAAAACAACCTACCCGCCGGGTTGACGCTGGAACAATTCGCTAAAGTGCTGCGCACGGGCGAAGACCTGCAAAAACTCCATCCTCAAATCAGCCCACTGCTACAGGTCATGCCGTGGCCGGTCTACTCGAAAATGACCGACCGTGACATCCAGGCAATTTACCTGTACTTGAGCGCGATTCCGCACGCCGAACCGGGGCAATAGTTTCCGGTATCCCGAATGCACTTTTGTGTGTTCACTTGATTGTCTTGGCCGGGTAGCTGACTGCTTGACCAAACTACCCGGCCAAGACAATGACAGCTCAGATTTGGCCCATAGTGTGGGCTGCTTTTTACCGCAAGGCTTACGCAGAAATTCTTGGTTTGGCTTTTGGCAGCGAGCGGAATGCTTATTTCAAATTTCAAATTGGGAATTTGAGATTTGAAATTGCACGGATTTCCATTGTTCTTCAGCCAAATCGAGAATTGCTGGTTGAAGTTAGCGTTCTTGCGTAAGTCTCATTAAGAAAAAAACTTTTTGTATTTCGCCTCAGAAATGGGGCTAGGAGAAAAAATCTTATGAGTACGCAAACGGTGCAAACTATATTTAATTTAAATGGTGTAGCAAACGGATCTCCACTTGGATTCCAACAGCCAGCGATCAACTTTACCGACTTGCCTTTCGGGCCTTGGGGGACACTCTCGACACCCGTAAATGCAACTGGACATTTGATTGGTATTGCCAATCCGAGCCAATACAAAGTCGGACTATTCGCTGCCGAATCCGAAACCCAGTTTCTCAGCGGACAATCAATGTTGGTTTCGGTAAACTCGGATGGTTCATTCAGTGTGCCAGTGTCACAGTCAGCCGTTAGTTTCGTCGCAGCTTTAATGACGCCGGATTTCGCCAGCAACTATTATTCGTCTAACTTTCCTAGTGGTAATGGAACCGGAATTACATCAAGCCTTCCTCTTCCCAAGGATGATCCGCAAAACATACCGCTCTTAATTCAGGTTCCGGCAGGGTTTAATCGAACCCTGTGGGTCGGGCGTTCTCCTTTCTACCCTATGTTTTCGGTTGCGCCGGGAACGAGTTGGAATACCAGCACAGGGATTAGCGCTTTATTGAAACCCAATACGAATAATCAACCGCCAGACCCGACCAATCCTTCACTGTTTCCGCAGCTTTGGCAATTCCTTCAAGGGGAAGGGCCTCAACAACTCAGCTATTTCATTGGAGCCCAAGATTCATCAGGACAGCAAACAAAAGGCGCTCTTGTGATATCGCTATACATCTACCAAAACACGATGTATCTCATCGCGGGTTATGGGCCACTTAATGGCGCTTCATCTATCATTCAACCGAATTTTGTATCTACTCCTATCGTCAGCTGGCAGGCCTTCCCGCCTTCAGTGGTACAAATCGGCTGCGCGGTGACAGTTCTCTCTGACGACATCTTGCTTGCTATAGATGAGTACAATGTAGAGCAGTCTGTGATGAGCAATTTTCTGCAAATCTATGAGAGGATTGTCAAAGATACGCTCAAAGTGATTTTCGCCACGATTTAGATCGAGTTGATGAAGCCGGTGGCCGCACGGTTTCCTCGATCGGCCACCTTATAAATTCATATTGAAGGAGTTGGAGGGAATAACGATGCGAAGCGGCAAATTTCTGCTCAGTATCAGTGTCGTGGTCGCAGTGTTTGGGCACGCCGCATATTTGAATTTCTTGCCGCTCGTCAGCGGACAAGGTGGCGGATTGGCTGCGCCTACTGGAGTCTCGGCGTCCGATGGGGCCTACAACAACAAGATCGGCGTTTCGTGGGACACGATGCGCAATGCGACGCGCTATCAGGTATTTCGAAACACCTTGAACGACCCGGCTTCCGCCGTCAGTTTGGGGATAACAGCCGAAGCTGTTTTCTTCGATAAAACCGCCATCGTCGGACAGAACTATTTTTACTGGGTGCGAGCGGAAACCGTGAGTGCCGCCAGCGTGTTGAGTGCGTCCGATATGGGCTTTCGCGGCAACGGAATGGTGGTCGCGTTGGAACCGCCGACTGCTCCGGCGGGAAATCCGGTGACGGCGGCCAAAGCCGCGCTTGGCAAGACCTTGTTCTGGGACGAACAGCTTTCTTCAACGCGAACAGTCGCCTGCGGCACTTGCCACATTGCCGTCAACGGAGGTTCCGATCCGCGTTCGGCCAAATTCGGTCTGCGTTCGACGCATCCGGGGCCGGATGGTGTTTTCGGCAATGCCGACGACGTTCAGGGTTCCATAGGCGTTCCGCCTTCGCTGGCCGACGGCAGTTATAAAGTCTCCGCCAATTTCGGAATGAAAGAACAGGTGACGGGACGCAGAAGCCCTTCGGCGATTAACGCGGCTTATTTGACCTTGCTGTTTTGGGACGGGCGGGCGTCGCAAATCTTCAAAGACCCGATTAGCGGCGCAACGGTTTTGCCTGCCGGCGCGGCGCTGGAAAGTCAGGTGCTGGGGCCGCCGCTGAGCGATGTGGAAATGGCGCACTCCGGGCGCGACTGGAACGACGCCGCCGCGCGCATGGCGACGGCGAAACCATTGGCTTTGTCGCCCGCGATTCCGCCGGCGCTGACGGCCTGGATTGGCGGGCGCGGTTATCCTGAATTGTTCAATGAAGTCTTTGGTTCTTCGGAAGTCACGCCGGTGCGCATTGCGATGGCGATTGCAACTTACGAACGCACTTTGTTTTCAGACCGCACGCCCTTTGATACGGGAAATCTGACCGCCGCCGAAGCGCGCGGATTGGACGTGTTCAACCAATCCGATTGCATCAATTGCCACACCGCACCGCTCTTTTCGCACAATGAATTTGAAAACATAGGCGTTCGCCCCGCGACCGAAGACACAGGGCGATTCGCCATCACGCAACGCACGGACGATCTGGGACGTTTCCGCTCGCCGAGTTTGCGCAACGTGGAATTGCGCGCGCCGTATATGCACAACGGTCGCTTTCAAACCCTGGAAGCCGTGGTTGAATTTTATGATCGCGGCGGCGATTTTCCGGGTGTCAGCCGCACGCGGCTGCGCGTGTTGCGCCTGAGCGCGCAACAAAAATCCGATCTGGTCGCCTTCCTCAAACGCCCGCTGACTGATCCGCGCGTCGCGGCGGAAACCGCTCCGTTTGATCGTCCGATGCTTTACGCCGAATCCATGCGCGTTCCGCAAATTACAGGGACAGGCATCGCAGGCGGCGGCGGACGGATTCCGCAAGTCATCGCCGTCGAACCTCCGCTGTTGGGAAATCCGCGCTTCACTGTCGGCATTTACGGCGCGCTGGGCGGCGCACAGGCGACGTTGGTGATTGATAAAAACGATCCGGGCGCGGGTAACGCCGTTCCGGCTGCCGGTTCATTCGCGCGTATGACTGTGCAGTTGACGGGCACGGGCGCGGGCAACGGTTACGCTTCGGCAACGTTGGCCATTCCAAATGACGCAGCATTGTTCGGCGCGACTTTGTTTGGACGTTGGTATGTGGCCGACGCCGCAGCGCCGGGCGGCATCGCCGTAACGCCCGCCTTCAAGTTCACGATTTTCGGAACGCCTCCCGTCACGGTTCCCGCCTTTACCAGTGTTTCCGCCGCCAGTTTTGCGATGGGCACGATTGCGGCGGAATCCATCATTGCCGGTTTCGGGCAGAACCTGGCGAACACTATTGCCGTGGCTGACGGAATTCCGCTGCCGTTGACGCTGAGTGGAGCTTCCGTGCTGGTGCGCGATGCCGCCGGCTTTGAACGATCAGCGCCGCTGTTCTTCGTTTCGCCGACGCAGATCAATTATCAAGTCCCCGCCGGAACCTCCATCGGCGAAGCCGCCGTCAGCATTAAACAAAACGCCAACGTTGTCGCCGCCGGACGTTTGCAAGTTGCTACGGTCACGCCGGGACTCTTCACAGTGGATGCCGGTGGTCGCGGCATCGTCGTGGCTACGGCGCTGCGCGTCAAAGCGGACGGCACGCAAATTTACGAACCCATAGCGCAATTCAATTCCGCAACTTCTCGTTACGAACTTCTGCCGATTGATCTAGGCCCGGAAACCGATCAGGTCTTTCTGGTGATTCTGGGGACGGGGTTTCGCAATCGCAGTTCGCTTTCGGCGGTCAGCGCGGTCATTGGCGGCGTCGGTTGCGAAGTGCTGTTTGCCGGAGCGCAGGGCAGTCTGGTCGGCGTGGATCAAGCGAACATCCGCCTGCCGCGCAGTCTGGCCGGGCGCAACGCTGTGGATTTGATTTTCAGCGCGAACGGCATTGCCGCAAACACAGTAAACATCGGCATCAAGTAATCCCATTTCTCGTGACCATTCCCACAGCGATCTTTACGCTCGCCGTGCGGGGTTATCAAACTTGTTTACTATTTCAATTCAAGAGGCATCCAAATGTTACCCAAAGCTACTGTTGCAACTTTCACCGCTACTCTATTGCTGTTTGTTCTGCTGGCAGGCGCTGCCCAGGCACAGGTTCTCAAAGCCAAAGACTCCGGCAAGGACGCCGGGATTGATTTTTACGTCAATCGTGGGCAGGCACGATACGCGGACGGTAAATTGAGACTTGCCATCGCCGATTTTGACCGGGCGTTGGTTTCCGATCCGCGCAATGTTGCGTTGTTGAATTTGCGCGGGCTGGCCTGGCTGGCGCTCAAGGATTACGGCATGGCCATTCGTGATTTCAATCAAGCGATCAAGCTGTCGCCCGAACTGGCTTCGGCGTATGCGAATAGAGGCTTGGCCAGAAGCTGGCAGGGACACGAAGCCAAAGCTTC
>CAZRXE010001041.1:0-2284 GCA_964603695.1 uncultured Heliomicrobium sp. | reverse complement strand
TGTGATGAACAATGGCGTCAAGCACGGCGGCGGGGCGGTCGCCTTTGAACGGCGGACTTCCCGTAAACAGTTCATAAAGCACTATGCCCAGACTGAAAAGATCGCTGCGCGCGTCCACCATTTGGCCCAGCGCTTGTTCGGGCGACATGTAGCGCACGGTTCCGAGCACCGTGCCAGGTCGGGTAACTGCCAGGTCTGTTGCCTCACCGCGGAGCCTTGCCGGCGTCACTGGTGTTTCCGCCAACTTTGCCAAACCGAAATCCAGCACCTTGATGAAATCATCGCGGCGCATCATCACGTTTTCGGGTTTGATGTCGCGATGAACAATGCCTGCGGTGTGCGCGGCGGCCAACGCAGAGGCAATTTGCAGCGCGATGTCCACGACCTCTTTTTCCTCGTATCGGCCTGAGCGCAAGGCCGTGAGTTTGTCCCGCAACGTTTGCCCATCCACGTATTCCATCGCTATGAAACGCGTCTCTTCGTGTGCGCCGACGTCGTAAACCGTCACGATGTTGGGATGATTGAGCGCGGCAACGGCGCGGGCTTCGCGAGCGAACCGATCCACGCGCGCGGCATCAGTGACGAATTGCGCGGGCAGGATTTTCAACGCCAGGCGTCGCCCCAAACGTTCATCGCGCGCCAGATAAACTTCGCCCATGCCGCCCACGCCCAACACCGAAATGATTTGATAAATGCCGAACCGTTTGCCGATCCAGGAATCTTCGCGCCGGACGGCCAAGTCGCGCGCGGCGATTTCCAGCGCGGGCGAATCGAGAAAATTCCCTTCGGCGCGCTCGTGCGCGTTGAGCAAGGATTCGACCTCGCGGCGCAACTCTTCATCGCTGCCGGTGACGCCCGCCAGAAACGCCTGGCGTTCGTTGGGGGACAAGGCCATCGCCTCATCCAGCAAACGATCCACTTGTTGCCACCGCTCAGCGTTCATTCAGAAAAATTGTTCGATTGGGATTGGCCGACAACAACGTCGTCAGCGTACGAAAGCTCCCGAAATTTAGCACACCCGATCTTGCGTGACGAATTTACGCGGCGGAAATTCTTTCAGCGGCAAGGATAGTTTTCGCCTCCGGTTTGCGCCTTAACGGTTGAGCGCGAGTGACGCGCTCGAAAGGAAAAACAAACCGAGAACCAACAGGAGGCCGCAATGGTGAATCAGCAGGAACCCAGAAGAATTGTGGACGTGTCGGAACGCCTGACACTGTTTTTCAACCCCGCCAACGGAAATCATTCGCTTCGTTCGTCGCGCCCAATGCCGCGACATTCCGTGTTGCACGCTTTCGGCGCGCGTGAATACGTTCAACGCCCGACGTATTTGTCCGTGCAGGTGGACGACGACCGCCACATTTTGCTCGCGCCGGAGTTTCTGCAGTACATCAACCATAGTTGCGAGCCGAACACCTTTTTCGATACCGGACATTTTGAAGTCGTCGCGCTGCGCGACATCGCCGCCGATGAAGAAATCACCTTCTTTTACCCTTCAACCGAATGGACGATGACGCAATCTTTCGACTGTTTTTGCGGCGCGGACTCTTGCCTGGGCCGGATTCAAGGCGCGGCGCATCTGCCCAAACAGGCGCTGGCGAAATACCGCTTTGCCGAACACATTCATCGGCAATTGCAGCGCACGCTCGGCGCTTACTGGAAAATCTTGTGCGAACAGGTGCGCCCGGGGAAAAGCGTGCCGCTACGGCAGGCTGGGACGCCTGCTTACTTTTAGAAACACATGCGCTTTTACTTTTACGGGGAGAGCTTTTATGAACTGGATGGTTTGCACAATTTCGGCGACGGTTTTGTATGGGATGTGGGGCGTGCTGAGTAAAATGGCTTCAAACCGCATCGGTTACAAAAGCCTGTTCGTTTACGACTGTCTGGTGTTTGTCATTGGCGGACTGGTGGTGCTCTACAAAAACGATTTCAAACTGGAAACCAGTCCGAGCGGGATCGTTTACAGCCTGCTTTACGGTGCAACCGGCATGGTCGCGACGTTTTTGTTCATTATCGCCATCAGCAAAGGAAAAGCGTCTTTGGTCACAGGCATCACGGCGGTCTACCCGGTGGTGACGATTTTGCTGGCGACGATGCTGTTTAAGGAAGCCGTCACCGCCAAACAGGTCTGCGGAATTTTGCTGTCCATTTCCGGTGTGGTATTGATGACGCTGAAATAACCCAATCAAACCAAAAGGAGAAACCGAACCATGACCATCATTGCGATAGCTTTGTTTATGGTGCCGTTCATTGGCCTTTGCCTGTTCATACTGTTGCTGGGAAT
>CAZRXE010001040.1:0-7128 GCA_964603695.1 uncultured Heliomicrobium sp. | reverse complement strand
TGCAGCTTGGCTGGGATCGCGTGGCTGGCGATTGGAACAATTCAGCGCCGAACATTTGGGCATTGCGTTGTTGGCCGCCGCTTCGCTGGCGACTTGCAGCTTCAGCCGCGTGGCGTCTGCTTGGGCAGCTTATCACGCGCTGATGGTAGGTGTTGCGGTGTCGGCCGGGTTGATGCTGATGTTTCATTGGAAGCGGGAAGCATTGGCCGTGCGCTTTGCCTCTGTCGAAGCGGCTGCGGAAGGTGGCAGCGTCGTTTGGGCTACTCTTCTGGGCTTCCTGCAATTGACTTTGCTGTTGCGCGGACTGGAAGCGCCGAACGATGTGCTTTGGACGGCGGGTGCGGGGGCAGCGATTTGTTTGTTGTTCACCATCCTGGCTGTGGCCACACGGCACAGGGGCTATCTGTATCTGGCCGGACTGCTTTGCAATCTAATGGTCAGCCGCTTGCTGATTTGGGGAGACGATGCGCTTTTCAGTTATCGCAAAGTCGTGTTCGGCAACCTCATCGCGTTGTGTCTTTCTTCGCTGGTGTGGCTGAAATTGGATTTGGCTGTGATGCGTCGCGGCCCGTCGGCCAATATGGTTCCAATCCATCGCGTCGCCGCGCGGTTCGCAATGCTGATAATGACTCTTGCCGCAATCTACCATTGGGCAATGAACATTTTTGATTTGCAGCAGGGAAGCGTCTGGGAATGGATGGCGCTGGCATCCGTAACGGCGTTGCTTACTGCCTGCTTGTGGGATCAAGAAACGGATTTATCCTGGCGCGGACTGTACGGCATCGGTTTAATTGCCATCGCCTATGCTTTGGCAGAACTGCCGTTCAGCAACCAAGCTTTGCACGCCGGAACTGCCGCCGCTTTCGCGCTCTTCGCGCTGACAGCCACATTACTTTGGCAGCGTCCTGAAATCTTCACGCGTCTGGCGGAATCGTTGCGATTGCCGCAACGTCATGGCTTGCACGAACGCATAGCCAATTGGTTGGTAAATGCGAACGTGGTGCTGACGCTCTTCGTCACATTCTCGAACCTGCTGGCTGTTTTTAGTTTTCCATCGCCCAAGCTTCGATTGTTAACAGCCACGGCGGCCTTCGCCTTGCCAATTGCATTCGCAGTGTTGGTACGCAGCGCGAAAAATCTGAGACTGATAACAGTTAGCACTCGCTTAATACTGATGAACTTAATAGTGTGGAGTTGGGCTTGGTTATCGCCGGAAAGCATGGGCCAGATGGTAAACCGGTTCGTGATTTTGATGGTGGTTGCTGAATGCGTGCTTATTTGCTACAGGTTCTTGGTGATGAACCGATTGGCCGCCGACAACAAATGGCGGAAGAGTTTGCGTGCGGACTTGCCCGTCGTGGCAAGCCTGGGCGGAATGGCATTGGCGTTCGTGTTGGTGGCGGAAGTCAGTAATTACCTGAGTTTCGGTTCGACGCTGATGGCCTGGCCTGTTGTTTTGACAACTTTGGGAACGCTGCTCGGCTTATGCGTAATTGGCTTGGTATTCGCTATTTTGCCCAGCGAAGACCCGTTCGGATGGGATGAGTGCAGGCGAATGCGGTATGTCTACGCCATGGAAGGCTGCGTTGTGCTGACGTTGATGCACGTGCGCCTGACTATGCCGTGGTTGTTCGGCGGACGTTTCGCTCCGTATTGGCCGCTGCTGGTGATGCTGCTGGCCTTTGGCGGCATCGCTTTGAGCGAAGTGTTTAGCCGACAGGGAAAACTTGTCCTGGCCGAACCGCTTGGACGCACTGGCATACTGTTGCCGCTGTTGCCTGTAATCGGGTTTTGGGTACTGAATTCGCAGATTTCTTACTCGGCGTTGTTGCTGCTGGCCGGGTTGTTTTACGGCTGTCTATCCGTGATGCGACGTTCGTTTGGGTTCGGCTTGCTGGCGGCATTGGCGGGAAACGGCGGTTTGTGGCACTTCCTGCACGGCTCGGATGGCTATGGTTTGTCAGAACATCCGCAACTGTGGCTGATTCCCGCAGCATTGTCGGTGTTGCTGGCGGCACGCATCAATCGAAGCAGTTTGTCAGCGGAACAGCACAGTTCGATTCGTTACTGCGCGCTGATCGTCATTTACGTTTCCTCGACGGCGGATATATTCTTGAACGGAGTGGACGGTTCGCCGTGGCTGCCGATGGCGCTGGCGGCGCTATCCGTAGGCGGCGTGATGGCCGGGTTGGTGCTGCGGATTCGGCCTTTCCTTTTCCTCGGCACTGTATTTTTGCTGCTTTCGATTCTGACTATGATCTGGTCGGCTTCCGTGAATTTGCAGTGGACGTGGCTCTGGTACGTGACGGGAATTGCCCTCGGCGTGTTCATTCTTTACAGCCTGGCAGTTTTCGAGCGCCGGCGCGAAGAAATGCTACGTTTCGTTGAACGATTGAGGCAATGGCAGTAAAGACAACGTTGAATGTGTAGCTCTCAGCGACAGCGTTGTATGGCCAAAGGGCCGGCAACCGGACTGCCGTGAACCATTCAAATCTCCGTAAACGCCGGTCAATGCAGCAATTGTCCGGCGTTGCCTTTTGATGGCACGAGACTTGAGTCAACACAGAGAAATAAACCAAAAATGGGAGAGGGCGAATATGACTCGACGAAAATTACTTTGCGTTGCTGGAATTCTTTTGTTGACCTTGAGCTACAACTCTGTTGCCGAAGCGCAGCGCGGGCGGCAGCGATTGGAATATCTTGGACGATCTTATGTGGATGATCGCAGGGATCATGATGTGATACGAGTTTACAAACCTGGTGCATTTCGCGGCATTCAGCTCCAAGTTCAAGGCGGCACTATCGAATTCAATCGTGTAATCGTTCACTTTGAAAACGGTGCCGATACAGATATCGCCATCCGCGACCGTATTTCCGCCGGCGGCAAAACACGAGTAATAGATTTGCCGGGCGACCGTCGCAAAATGCGAAGCGTCGAAGTTTGGTATGAGAATGGAATTTGGGGAAAGCGCAGACCCCAACTGAGGCTTTATGGATTGCAGTAACGAAATGCCAATCTTTAATTCAATTTGGCGTTGCGAATAATTTGCCAATCGCCGGAGGGTTCGATTTTTAAATCACTGACCCGATTGCGGTGAACGACTACGGTTGCCGGATACCACAGGTAAATCTGCGGTAATTCAATGGACAGTGTCTTTTGAACTTCGGAAAAGATTTGTTTGCGACGCTCCGGCGTGGCCAGTATGGATTCCTCTAGCAATTTATCCACCGCTGGATTGTTATACCGCGAGCGATTTTGCCCGTTTGGCGGAACGGATTTCGAGCCATACATAAAGTTGAAAATATCTGTGCTTTGATTGCCGCCGACTGCCTGGTTCAGATAAAGCTGGAAGTTGCCGTCGGTCATATCCTGCTGAAGTTTCTGGCGCTCTAGCGTTTGCACTTCCAGTTTGACCCCGACTCGCCCCAATTGCGCCTGAATGGATTCGCCGATCTTTCGTGAAATCGAAAGTGTGGAGGTTTTTAGTGTCAGCTTGATTCGCTGTCCGTCTTTTTCGGGCTTGCCTGCTTCATCCATTAGTTTTTTGGCGCGTTCAGGATCGTAAGAATATGTCGTGACGTTTGGCTCGTATGCCCATTGCGAAGTTGGCAGCACGCTATGCGCGATCTTCGCCTGATTACGGTAAACGTCGCGAATGATGGATTCCCGGTCAATGGCAAAAGCCAATGCCTCGCGAATGCGCCGGTCTTTCAAAATTGGATCCTGCAAATTGACGCCCAGGTGCGAGATGTTCGTACCGTCAATCAATTCAACTTTCAGCCCTTCGGCCTTTTGCAAGCTTTCGACAGTAACTGGATCAAAATCGGCGTTGATGGCCAGATCAACAGACCCTTTGCGCAGTTCGCTTTCGCGCGTGCTGTTATCCGGAATAATTTTAATTCGCAGGTGCTGAATGCCGGGCGCGGCACCAAAATATTCCTTGTAGGCGTTCAGCACAACCTCCTGTTCTTCCGTGTAACTATCGAACTTGAACGGTCCAGTGCCGACAGGTTTTTTGGCTTGTTGCTCGCTCGTGCCTTCTGGGATGATTCCGACAGGAAGAATGATGTTGGGTAATCCGGGACAGGGAGCATTGCAACGGAAAATCACAGACATCGGATCATTGCCAATCTCTACGCCTGCCAGTAAAGGTTTACCGGCTTCGACTTCGCGCGCCAGCTCCACGCGCTTGGCTGAAGACTTGTTCGCCATCATCGTGTCGAAAGTGTATTTGACATCAAGCGCGGACAGCTTTTGGCCGTTGTGAAACTTTACGCCCTGGCGCAGACGAAAAGTGAACGCCCTTTGATCAGGCGAAGCTTCGAAGCTTTCCGCCAAATCCGGAACCGGATCGAATTTTTCATTTTTGCGGGTCAGACCGTTGAAGATAAGTTGGCGCATTCGTTCATCTGCCGAATCGGCGCTGATACGCGGATCGAAGGTGTTGATGCGCTTTTCGATCATCATCACCAATTCGCCCACAGAGCTTTTTTGCCCGCAGCCGGAAAGCAAACCGGCAATCAGAATGAGAATAAGTAGAACAGGGAAGAGCGAGACAGAACGTGTTTGCATGTTAGAAGTTAAAGTCGAGGTTACTTTCCGGATTGCGCTCTTTCTTTTTGCAGTCGCTTGGCGTCCAGATTGCGATTGCGCTCGTCATAAAGCAGTTGTTGTTCATTGGAAAGCATGGAGTTGATGCGTTTGCGCATTTCATTGCGGACCGCGTCGTATTGCGGGCGGGATTGATTTCGCAACTCCTGATATTTCACTTGCGCTTCGTTATAAATCTGCTCAACCTGAATTCGTTGTTCTTTCGTTAACTTCACCTCGCGCGTGAGGCTATCCAGCATCTCCTGTGTTGAATTTGCTGCTGGCTGATTCAGGGATTTGTGCAGAAAAAGATACTGCCCAGATGCGCCAACCACTATGCCCAAAACAAAGGCTCCGATAATGATAAGTTGCGCTTTGTGTTTGTTAGTGAGCATGTTCCGGGTCCTCCGCGAAAACTTTAGGAGAGGCGGTGTTGTTGCTAAGAATGTCTTCGTTCATCAACGGACTGTTCAGACTCACTTGATCGCGTTCGCTTTGATCCGGCAATTCCGCCAACGTATTTGTCGTGAGTTGATTGCTCAGCATCAGCAATAGAATCGCCGCCGCGCCAAAGGCCAGCAACCAACCTCTGAAGGCGATTACAGCCGTTTCCCAAGAACCCGTACCCCGCTCGTTCATTTCATTGATGCGAGCTTTGATTCGGTTGGCTAGTCGAACTTCATCCCAGGGTGAGTCCTCAGCCATCGGATTAATCTGACTGTTGACCAACATGGACATTAAACGATCAACAGCCAATTCCTGATGACAGGCTTCGCAGAACTGCGCATGGGCTTCTAACTCGCTTTGTTGTAAAGCGGTTAGTGGAAAGTGATCGTATTCCAAGGACTTTTTTACTTGAGCACAGTTCATTTGGTAAATTCTCCTGTCAATCGAGATTTCCGCTCTTCCGTTTTTCTCAACCGCAAAAACGCTTTGCGCATCGAATGTCGCGCGCGGAAGGCGCGAATCTTCACTTTCGCTTCTGACCAGCCCGTTATTTGCGCAATTTCTTTGATCGAATTGTTTTCCGCGTGCAGCAAGGTCAGTACCAGACGATCTTCGACGGACAAGGACGCCAAAAGTTTGCCGGAAATTTCCATCGCAATGCCTTTTTCCGATTCGCTCAGGTGAATTTCAAACGCAGATTGAGCGAGTTTACTTTGCAACCAGCCTTCTTCGTCTGTGGACAGTTCCGTAATCAAGGATTCGCTGCGTTTTTTTCGGCGACGCAATTCGTCATAACAATTGTTGACGGCGATCTTGGCCAACCATTGTTCAAAGGTCGCTCCGCGCCGGTAGCTGGCCAAAGAAAAGAATGCTTTGGCAAAGGTTTCTTGAACAATATCTTCAACCGTTTCGCGCGAGCGGAAAAACCTTCTGGCAATCGAAAAAACGCGCCGGTGATGTCTGCGCAGCAGTAGTTCAAACGCAGCTTCGTTTCCGTTCAGCGTCAACTCGATCAAATGATCGTCTGAATCCGCTGCCGGAGCAGGGAAGCGGCTAATCTCAACTTCAGTCGAGTTTAGCCCAAACGGCGGATGTGGAATGGATTGATCAACTAGCATGGGAAGCACGGCATCCTTGAATATTGGGCGTTGCAGCTTTGCAACAGCATCTTGCCTTTGCAAATACTCTATGCTAACTTTTTTCAAGTTTTAGTGATTGAAGAAACGCAACCGTATTATCTACAACAGAAGCATTTATGGAAGAGCGAATGACCGGGAAACCCATAGAACTCGACCTCAACAGCAACGATCCCATCATTAACGTCGCTGAGCTAGGTCACTACATTAAAAGGAAGAGGGAAACTAATCATCTTTCCTTACGAGCCGTTGCCAAACAAACTCAGGTGAGCGCTTCCACGCTTTCCAGAATAGAGAACGGTACCGGTACGCCAGACGCCCAAACACTGGCACGTCTGGCAAAATGGCTAAATTTACCATTTGAACGTGTTATCGGACTCGAAGCACCCACTGAAACTCCGATTGTTTATTTTCCACAGGAATCTCTACCAGACATTGTTGAAGCACATTTGCGTGCGGACAGGAAACTTTCACCAGAAACAGCCAAGGCGCTTTCTGAATTGTTTCGGGTGGCATATACGCAGTTCAGTTCAAAAAACTAAATAATTGAATGAGTTGAATGATCGGAAGTTGCGGCAACAAAGAGTGTTTGGATCGGTTGAGTCATTTGCCGGTTATCACCAGCAAGTTTCGCTACTACGAACAACTTGGCCTCCGCGTCAGATCCTTCATTGATCTAGGCATTCATGACAGGCTTGATCCAGCCAAACTGGCAGAAACAGTAGGATTGAAAATTATGCCGCTAGATGCCGTTAGCGGACTTTCCGAAAAAGCCAAAGCCATTTTGTCCGATTCTGCCGCAGGCTGGTCAGGCGGCACAAGTTCCACATTGCCTGATGGCTCCCACATCATTTTTCTCAACCCATCACAAAGCCCCGGACGCCAAGCAGCAACGCTGATGGAAGAAATCTGCCACGTATTGCTCGGTCATCAGCAAAGCAAAATTGGACTGGG
>CAZRXE010001039.1:0-4476 GCA_964603695.1 uncultured Heliomicrobium sp. | reverse complement strand
GTGTGGCGCGGAGCTTCGGGCGAATGGCTGACGGTCGGCAGCAGCGACGGGAAGCTGAAAGCCGAAGCCTGGGGAACGAGCGTCGCGCCTTACTTCGACGTGATGACGCCGGGCGATTACGACGGCGACGGCAGGATGGATTTGGCGGTGTTTCGTCGCGGGACAGGCGAATGGTTCATCAAAGGCAGCAAGGACGGCGCAGTCACAACGAAGCTGTGGGGCTTGGGGACGGATACACCCGTGCCGGGCGATTATGACGGCGACGGCAAGACCGACATTACCGTCTGGCGCGGGTCGGATACGAACTGGTACATCGTCAGAAGTTCGGACGGGCAAGTCCAAACCGTTTCCTGGGGTACGAGCAAAGCGCCATACAACGACGTGCCCATTGCGGCGGACTTCGATGGCGACGGCAAGACGGACATTGCCGTGTTTCGCCGAGCCAATGGGCATTGGTATATTCGATTGAGTTCGGATGACTCGGTGATTGATAAGGCTTGGGGGCTTGGTACGGATGTGCCTGTGGCTGCCGATTACGATGGTGACGGCAAAGCCGACATTGCCGTCTGGCGCGGCGCGGAAGGCAACTGGTACATCCTGCGCAGTAGTGACGGCGTGGCGCAAATTGCTCCGTGTGGAGATTCGTCACGAGGCGATAAGCCCGCGCCAAGCGATTACGATGGCGATGGCAAGACGGATGTCGCCGTCTGGCGCGCCTCATCGGGAGAATGGCTCATCAAAAGCAGTCGCGATGGAGCAATCATCACCAAAACCCACGGACTGCCCGGAGATGCTCCGGTGACAAACTGGCCGTAACTTGCCGAAACTACCGTAACTGGCCGTAACTAAATGATGAGTCCGTCAGTGCCAACCAGGCAGGCCGATAATGGCCTGCCTGGTTGGTTTGGAGCATCACCGTCATCTCATCAACCCGGCAACCTCAAGCGCAAAAGCAGGTCTTGATACCGCGCATCGGAACGCAACCGGTCGAATAGCGGATCAAGGTGAAGAAAGAGCATCCACACGCCGCGTTCCTGAACCCCTTGTTCCAGCCAGGTGAAAGCCTGCGCGTCTTCACCGAGGGCGGTGTAAACACTGGCCAGGTGAAACGGCTGTATGTGCTGTCGCTGGTTGAGTTGGAGCAATTCGGCCAGTGTTTGACGCGCTGCGAGGTTATCGCCGGACAAAGCCTGAGCGACGCCGAGGTTAGCCAGATAGCGCGGGCTGCCGCCGGACAATTCCAGCGCGCGGTGGAATTCGGCGATGGCTTGCGGATAGCGTCCCTGCTGTTGATAAGCCAATCCAAGGAAACCGTGGGCCGGCGTGAAGCGCGGGTCCATCTCGATGATTTTCAGTAACTGCTCGGCGGCGCGATCGGGTTGGCGGGAATTGAGGTAGACCCAGCCACTGACTGAATTGACGATCAGCGACAGCGGATCCACGTCGTGGGCGCGTTGAATCTCCGTTCGCGCCTCGTCCGTGCGTTTCAGGCGCGTCAGCAATTCCGCATACCACTGATGCGCCGAAGCGTAATTCGGATTCAGTTGGATGGCGCGTTTGAAATCCCGTTCGGCTCCGGCCCAATCCCAATCGTATTCATGCCTGACCACGGCCAGCGAGGCGTAGGCTTCGCCCAGCGTCGGATCAAGCTCGATGGCCCGCAGCGCGGCTGCTTTCGATTTCGGATAAGACTCCGCCGCCGGCAAATTGCGGTAAGGCGTCAGCAGATGATAGGAATCCGCCAGCCCTGCCTGAGCCAGCGCATAATCCGGCGCGATTCTCAGGGCTTCCTGAAAATAGGCTATGGCCTTGTCCAAGCCATCCGCCGTGCGTTTGTTCCAATGGTAACGGCCCTGCAGATAGGCTTCGTAAGCAGCCGGATTGACCGGACGCGCATCCGCCAGATGGAGCTTTTCTTCCGGTGTCAGTTTGAGTCTGATGTTGGTGGCGATGTCAAAGGCCACTTCGCGTTGCAGCGCCAGCAAGTCCCGCACATCCCGTTCGTAGCTGTGCGCCCAAAGCGGCGTTTCCGTCGGTGCGTGAATCAACTGCGCCGTGATTCGCACCTGATCGCCGACACGAGTCACCGAGCCTTCGAGTACGGTCTCGACGTTCAGTTCGCGCGCCACCTGCGGCAACAATTTATGCGCGCCTTTGTATTGCATGGCGGAGGTGCGCGAAATGACGCGCAATCCGCCAAGTCTGGCCAGATCGGTAATCAAGGCTTCGGTCAATCCATCGCTGAAATATTCCTGCTCCATCGCGCCGGACAAATTGGCGAGCGGTAAGACAGCCAGCGATTTGATTTGAGCCATCGCGGGAGCACGCCGGTACGTGACAAGCAAATATGCCGAGACGATCAGCGCCAGCGCCGCCAACACAACGCCGAACACCAATTTATGCTGCTTGATTCCGTTGACGACGTATTCGGCGTTCGATTGCTTGTGGACAGCGGCGATTTTGCCCGTTTCGACAATGTTACTCGACGGTCTGGCTATCGCGCCGAGTTCTTTCTCCTGTTGCAGTTTGCGTTTTAGCTCGCGTAGGTCGTGCGATAAATCGTCGGCAGTTTGATAACGTTCCGTGCGATCTTTGCACAAGGCCAGATTGACGATTCGTTGAAACTCATCCGGCACTGAGGGAATCAGTGTTCCCAAGACCGGTGGCGCGGTTTTCAGGATGGCAGCCAGCACATCGCTGGTCGTTTCACCCTCGAACGGCAATTGCCCGGTGGCCAATTCGTACAAGACCACGCCCAGGCTGAAGATGTCCGACCGCGCGTCAACGTCCAGCCCGCGCACTTGCTCCGGCGACATATACCTGATCGTCCCCATCACGGTTCCGGGCGCGGTGCTGGACCCGTGAGCCGACCCCGGCAAACCGCTTGTGCGGCGCGGTTCTGTCAATTTGGCGAGGCCGAAATCCAACACTTTCACGTAACCGTCCGGCCTGAGCATGATGTTTTCCGGCTTGATGTCGCGATGCACGACTCCGGCCTGATGCGCGGCGGCAAGCGCATCGGCAATCTGAACGGCGATTTTCAAGATGGCTGTCAAATCGAGTTTCCCGCTGCTGACTTGGGTACGCAGGGTTTGGCCTTCGACCAATTCCATGGCAATGAAGTGGCCGCATTCGGCCTGGCCGATGTCGAAGATCATGGCAATGTTCGGATGATTGAGAGCCGAGGCGGCTAAAGCTTCCTGCTCGAAGCGGCGCACGCGCGCACGATCATTGGTGTAAGCGACCGGCAGAACTTTGATCGCCACCTGGCGATGCAGCCGCTGATCCTGCGCCGAATAAACTTCCCCCATTCCACCTTTGCCCAGGAGCGAAATGATTGTGTAATGCCCCAGCGCCTGCCCGCTCGTCAGCGTAGACGGCGTTGCTTTAACGACTTCATCCGCCAGTTGTCGCGGCGGAACTTCCAGAAAATCGTCCGAGTCATCGCAAGCGGCCAGCATGTTTTCGACTTCACGCCGCAGCGCGATTTCCTCGCCGCAAGCTTCAAGCAGAAAAGCGTGGCGTTCCGCCGAAGGATGCTCCATTGCCTCTTCAAATATGCGGCGAACCTGTTGCCAACGTTCCGGACTCATTCGTTCGTCATCCCGCCAGTCATTCTTTGCCGTAACCACGCACGAGCCGTTTGCCAGTGACGTTTGACGGTGGCGGGCGAAGCAGCCAGAACTTCCGCCGTTTCTTCCACCGACAAACCACCGAAGTAGCGCAGCTCGACCAGCCGTGCCAGCGGCGGATCGAGCGCGGCTAATTCATCCAGCGCTTGATCCAGCAGGATGACTTCCAAATCATTTTCGCCTTCCAGCACGACGGCCAAATCTCCGAGCGAGACTTTGAAGGCTCCGCCGCCGCGCTTTTCCGCCTGATGTTTGCGTGCGTGATCCACCAGCAAACGCCGCATGATCTCCGCCACTGCGCCGAAAAAGTGCGCGCGACTTTGCCAATTCACCTGCCGTTGATCCACCAGTTGCAAATAGACCTCATTGACCAGGGCCGTCGGTTGCAGCGTGTGATTCGGTCGTTCGCGGTTCAAGTGCCCTGCCGCCAGGCGTCGCATTTCGTCATAAACCATCGGCATCAGCTCCGCCAGCGCCGCCGAATCGCCATTGCGCCAGGCAAGCAACACTTGCGTGATATTGGGGGAACCTTGAATGCTCATTGATGCGGTAATGAAAGCACGGAAAGATAGTCAGACAATAGGGCGAAACGAGGCGGCAGGATAAGCGCACGGTCTGGCGGCGTCAATTTTTTCAAAAATAATGTCTGATTTTGTGAGCCGGTTTCTTCAGGTTTTGCGCCATGTTGGGCGATGCGGCACGGTTTGACGGAGCCGCCATTATTTCAATCTGTGCCTGAAGGAGACAGCGATGACCAATCAATTACGTGCCTGGCCGGTCAGTACCAGCGAATTCAGCGTGGCCGAACGCGAGCGACAGGAACGTGCCGCGGCCCCAACACTGC
>CAZRXE010001038.1:0-13580 GCA_964603695.1 uncultured Heliomicrobium sp. | reverse complement strand
TGACGCCGGAATACGCCAGCCCCGAACAGGTGCGCGGATGGCCCATCACCGCCGCCAGCGATGTTTACACGCTGGGCGTGATCCTGTTTGAACTGCTGACCGGCGAGCGGCCTTATCAGTTCGACACTTATTCGCCGGCAGAAATCGAACGCGCCGTTTGCGAAACCAACGTCGAACGTCCCAGCGTGGTGGCCGGGCGCACGACGGACGCCACGTTGAAATTCCGCAAACAACTGGCGGGCGATTTGGACAACATTGTGCTGATGGCGTTGCGCAAAGAGCCTGAGCGTCGTTACCAGTCCGTCGAACAACTGGCCGAAGACATTCGCTGTTATTTGGATGGTCGTCCGATCAGCGCGCGCCGCGAAAGCGCCGTTTACCGAGCGAACAAATTTGTCCGCCGCCACAAGGCCGGCGTGGCCGCCGCCCTGTTGATTTTCTTCAGCCTGTTGGGCGGCATGATCGCCACCGCGCGGGCCGCTCGTCTGGCCCAGGCCGAACGCGCCCGCGCCGAAGCCAATCTGGCCGAAGCGCAAGCTCAACGCGCCGAAGCCGAACGCCAACGGTTAATCGCCGAACAGCAGCGCGCCGAAGCTCTGACGCAACGAGAACGCGCCGAAACCGAAACCATCGAAGCCAGATTGCAACGCCGGATCGCCGAAGCCCAGCGGGCCGAAGCCGACGCCCAACGCTACAACGCCGAAACGCAGCAGCAGCGTGCCGAACGTCGCTTTGCGCAGGTGCGCCAACTGGCCAACACTTTTCTGTTTGATTTCCACGACCAAATCGCAACCTTGCCCGGTTCCACAGCCGCCCGCGAAATGGTTGTGAAAACCGCGCTCGAATATTTGGACAGTCTGGCCGCGGAAGCCGAAAACGATCCGGCCTTGTTGGCGGAACTCGCCGCCGCTTATGCACGGATCGGCGACGTGCAAGGTTTGCCAGGACGCGCCAATCTGGGTCAATCGAAAGCCGCGCTGGAAAATTACGCAAAAGCCGCGCGGTTGAGCGAAAAGCTGTTGATTTTGGGTTCCGGCAATGAAGCAGTCCGGCGAACTTTGGCCGGGACGTTTCACTCCATCGGGTTCCTCAAAATGATCGGCAGCGCCTTTGTCGAAGTCAAACAAAACGCTTTGCAAAGCGCCGCCGCCGCCGCGCGATTGCCCTTACACAAAAATGCCGACCCGGAAAATTTCAGGTTGCAGGCACGCGCGCACGATTTGCTCAGCCGTCTGGCGCTGCTTGAAAACAACACCGACGAGGCGCTGCGCCAGTCGCGGCAAATGATTGCGGTTCAAGAGCAATGGGCGGAGCAGCAACCCGGCGCGCGGTCGCAGCGTTCGCTGGCCACCGGTTACAGTTCACTGGCGACGGTGCTGGAATGGAAAGGCGATTTGATTCAAGCCGAAACAGCCCGGCGGCGGACGATTTTCCTGCTTGAACCTTTGTTCAGCGCCAAACCGTCGGACACGCAACTGCGCCACGATTTGCAGACTTACTACAACTTGTTTGCCGATTTGCTGGCCAATCCGGCGAGATTGAATTTGTGCCGCACGGAAGAGGCTGTCGCCTACTTGCGCAAGGCCTTGGTACTTGTTGAAGAGTTGGCGGCGGCAGACGCTAAAAACCAAACCGCCCAACGCGAAGTGCCGGCGATTTATCAGGATTTGGGCATCTTTCTTCGCGAGATTGATCCGCCTGAATCCGTGCGGATGCTGAAAAAGGCGCAGGAGCTTTTCGCGAAACTGGCTGCGCCTGGACGCCCCGTCGGAAACGATGTCTTTTTCCGTTTGAACCTGGCGCACTCCGAATGGCTGGCCGGCGATAAACAAAACGCCCGGCTAAATCTGCGTCTGCTGCAACAATCGTTGCGCGGAACGTCCACGATTTCTACGGGAACCTCGAATCACCATTTTTATCTGGAAACAGGCAAGCTGCTGCTGGAAATGAACGAAACGGAAGAGGCGCTGGAATACTTCCGCCAAAGCCTGCCGATGATTCAAAAAGCGTTGGCTACGCCAAACGCCGATTTACTGGAACAGGTGTATTTGGCCGAGTGCTACGCCGGCTTCGGAAAGTATTACGCGCTGTCGGCAGCGCGCGCCGATGCGCCGGTCACCAAACAAATCTCCGCCTGGCAGGAAGCCCGCAACTGGTATCAAAAAAGTATGGCGGTCTGGCAGGACTGGCCGAAAAAAGCGCCTTCGACCGTTTTCAATCAAAACCGTTCCGCCGCCGTCGCGCGTGCGCTGGCCGATTGCGAAGCGGCGCTGGCCGCGCTGGCCGCCAAACAGCCGCGCTAAAACTGAGCAATGAAAGCAATGAACGAATTCGGAATACAGTTGGTGAAGTTTGTCGGTGGAGTCAGGCGCGGCGGATGGCTTCCGCTGGCCACGCTGCTGCTGGGATTGACGTGGATTGCCGGCGCGTCCCTGCTGAAACCAAGCGAGGCGGTGCAGGCTCCGAGCGTGATCCGGGGGCCGTATTTGCAATTGGGAACGCCGACGAGTGTGGTCGTGCGTTGGCGCACCAGCTCCGCCACCAACAGCCGCGTGCGATTCGGCGCTTCGCCGGCGACGCTTAATTCAATCGCGGACGCCGCTGCGTTGACGACTGAACACATCGTCGCGCTGACCGGGCTGATTCCGAACACGACTTATTACTATTCAGTCGGCACGACGACGGGCGCGTTGGCGGGCGGCGATGCGGAACATTTTTTCGTCACCGCGCCGACGGTGGGTAGCACGCAGACGGTGCGCTTTTGGGTGATCGGCGACGCGGGCTGGAACAGTCCGGGACAGGGGGCGGTGCGCGATGCTTATTACGCTTTCAACGGCGCGCGCCGAACCGATCTGTGGCTGACGCTCGGCGACAACGCTTACGGCAACGGAACGGACGCGGAATTTCAAACAGGCTTTTTTGATTACTACACGCGAATGCTGCGGCAATCCGTGCTGTGGCCTGGACTGGGCAATCACGATGTGGCGGATTCCACCGCGCCGCCGCCGACGCAGCCTTACTACCAAATCTTCACGTTCCCGCAACAGGGAGAAGCGGGCGGCGTCGCCTCCGGCACGAAAAACTACTACTCCTACGATTACGCCAATGTGCATCTGGTCAGCCTGGACGCGCAGGTGTCTTCGCGCGCGCCGAGCAGCCCGATGCTGACCTGGTTGCAGAACGATCTGGCCAACAATCACCAGGATTGGTTGATCGTTTACTGGCATCACCCGCCTTACAGCAAAGGCTCGCACGATTCGGATGGAGAACTGAACCTGATTGAAATGCGCGCCAACGTCCTGCCGATTCTGGAAGCTTACGGCGCGGATTTGGTGCTGTGCGGACACAGCCACGCTTACGAACGTTCGTTTTTGCTCGATGGGCATTATGGATTTTCAAACACCTTCAACAACGCGATGAAAAAGAACGGCGGCGACGGACGCCCCGAAGGCAACGGCGCTTACACCAAAGCCACGCGCGGCCCCGGCGCGCACGAAGGCACGGTTTATGTCGTTGCAGGCTCCGCCGGTACGACCAGCGGCGGCTCGCTCAATCATCCGGCGATGTTCACTTCGCTAAACCAACTGGGTTCGCTGGTGCTGGACATCAGCGGCAACCGGCTGGACGCCAAATTCCTGCGCGAAACCGGCACGGTGGACGACAGCTTCACCATTCTCAAAAACGTAATGCCCAATTCGCCGCCCGCCGTCAGCGTGCAACCGACGGATCAATCCGTTTGTCCGGGCGGCAGCGTGACGTTCAATGCCTCATCCACCGGCCATCCCGTGCCGGCGGTGCAATGGCAAACGAGCGCGGACGGCGGCGCGAGCTTCGACAATCTGCCGGGAGCAACCAACGATTCGCTGACGTTGAACGGTGTTACGCCCGGTTTGAACGGACGGCGTTACCGCGCTGTTTTCACCAATGCCGCCGGCGCCGCGACGACGAATGCTGCCGTGTTGACGGTTCAGACGGCGACCAGCATTGCCACGCAACCGGTTTCGCAAACCGTCTGCGCGGGCGCGCCGGTCGCTTTCACCGTGACGCCCGGCGGCACTGGGCCATTCAGTTTTCAATGGCGCAGGAACGACGTGGACTTGCCCGGCGCAACCGGCAACACCTACGCCATCATCGCCGCCGGTGTGAACGATGCCGGCGCGTATGACGTGATGGTGACCGGCGTTTGCGGCAGCCTGATTTCGCAGGCGGCAATGCTGACAGTCAACAGTGCGCCCGGCGTCATTCAACAACCGCAAACCCAAACCGTTTGTCCGGGCGGCGACACAACTTTCACGGCTACGGCGAGCGGCAATCCAGCGCCTACAGTGCAATGGCAGACCAGCACGGACGGTGGCGCGAATTATCAAAATGTGCCGGGCGCGCAAAGCTCCGCGTTCACGATCAACGGCGTTGGCTCGGCGCAAACCGGCGCGCTGTTTCGCGCGGTGTTTGCCAATGATTGCGGCACTGTGACAAGCGCGCCCGCCATGCTGATTGTCTCGTCGTTCGCGCTTGCGCACGCCACGCAAAACTTTCCGGCGAGCGGCGGCAATGGCGCTGTTTCGGTCATCGTCAACGGCGCTTGTCCCTGGACGGCGGCGAGCAACGCGCTCTGGTTGACGATTGCCTCTGGCGCGACCGGCAACGGCACGGCGACGGTCAATTACGTCGCTTCCGCCAACACAGGCCCGGCGCGAACCGGCACAATGACGATTGCCGGACAGAGTTTCACCGCGACGCAGGATGCAGATTGCGCAGCCATCGCGCCGCTTCCCGCAACGCTTCCCGTCGCTACCGTCGGCGATGTTTACAGTCAAACTTTGACGGCGACCGGCGGCGTACCGGGTTATGAATTCGTGCTGCTTGCCGGCGCATTGCCGCCCGGATTGAGCCTGGCCGCGAATGGCGCGTTGAGCGGCACGCCTTCCGCCAGCGGAAGTTTCAACTTCACGATCAAAGCGACCGACGCCAACGGCTGCACGGGCGCGCGGAGTTACGCGATGACGATCAATACGCGCCCGGCGGTTCAAGCCATCGCCGTGACGCGGCAACAGGGAAGTCCTGCCAACGTCACGCCGATTGCCTATGTCGGCGACGGCGAACAATCCGCCGGCACGCTGACGGTCAGCGTCAACGGCGCTGCGAGCGCGACGGTGAATGGCGTAACGATTTCAACGCTCAGCGTCAACGCCGTAGGCGCTGTCAGCGCCGAAGTGACGGCGGACTGCGGCGCAACGACGGCAAGCTTCACGCTGACCGTCACGGACAACGCGGGTGTGGCGACATCCGCGCCGCTGACCGTCAGCGTCGCGGCCAACACTCCGCCCGCGCTGAGTTATTTCAACCAAAGCTTGTTGTCCGGCGGTTCATTGACGATAGCGCCGACGGTTGGGCCGAGCGACAACGGCACGATTACGTCCGTTGTCCTGCAAAGTCCCGGCACATTCACGGGTGCGCTCAGCGTGAATGCTGCCGGCGTGAATGCCGCCGGCGTGGTGTCGGTCGGCAACGCAGCTCCGGCGGGAACGCACACCATCGAAATCCGCGCCACGGACAATTGCGGCGCGGCTGTCGTCTCGCAATTCACTCTGACGATTGTTTGCCCAGCGATCAACATCTCGCCCACGACCTTGCCCGGCGGCAGAATGGGCATCAATTATCAACAGCCGCTGACTGCCGTTGGCGGCGCGTCGAATTACAGTTGGACGATTGAAGCCGGCGCGTTGCCGACGGGAATCAGTTTGTCCGGCGGCAATCTGACGGGCGTTCCCGTCGTTGCCGGCGAATTCAGCTTCACCGTCCGCGCCACCGACGCCAATGGCTGTTTTGGCGCGCGCGATTACGCATTGGTCATTCGCGACGATGAATTGATGTTTTATCCGTTGCCCAGGCCGCTGCGGTTGCTGGACACTCGCGCAGGCTTCACGGGCTGCGATGCGCCCGGCGCGCAAATTCCCGGCAACACTTCGCGCACTCAATTCGCGCGGCGGACTTGCGACGGCATCACCATTCCGACCAGTGCCAGAGCCGTGACCGGTAACGTCACGACAGTTCAATCCGGCGGCGGCTTCCTGACGCTTTATCCCAGCGACGCTCAACGTCCGCTGGTCGCCAGCTCCAACTTCGCGGCCAACGAAACCATCAACAACGTTTTCACCGTCGGCCTGGGCCATGACGACGGCGCGTTCAGAATTTTTGCGACTTCGAGTACGGACGTGGTGGTGGACATCACGGGTTATTACGCGCCGCCAAGCGCCAATGGCTTGTACTTCCATCCGCTGCCGAAACCGATTCGTTTGCTGGAAACGCGCGCAGGCTTCAGCGGAGCTTTCACGTCCGGCGCGAAACTGCCGGCCAATGCCGACACTCCGCAGCAAACGCGTGTCACTTACGACGGCGTGACGATTCCGGCTTCGGCTTTGGCGATTGTCGGCAACGCGACGACGCTCAATGGCGGCGGGGGTTTTATCACCTTGTATCCGGGCGGCGTGGCGCGTCCGCTGGCGGCGAGTTCCAATTTCAGAACCGGTCAGGTGATGAATGCCCCCTTCACCGTGGGGCTGTCGGTGACGGGCGAATTCAACATCTTCACCACGACGAGTCTTGATACGGTGATTGACGTGCTGGGCTATTACTCGACCGACGCGACCGACACCAATGGTGCAGGCTTGTTGTTCAATCCATTGGCAGCGCCGGTGCGGTTGCTGGAAACGCGGGCGGGCTTGACGGGGTGTTACACGCCGGGCGCGCCGCTACTCGCGGGTTCGACGCGGCAGCAGCAAGTGCGCGGCGCGTGCGGCGGGCAGACGATAGCCGCAAGCGCCCTGGCCATCGTCGGCAACGCGACGGTGGTTAACAATCAATCGGGGTTTCTGACGTTATGGCCGAACGGCGTGGCGCAGCCGCTGGTGGCGTCGTCGAACTTCGCGGCGGGGCAGGTTTTGAACCGCCACTTCACCGTAGGCTTGGGAGCGACGGGTTTGTTCAACATCTTCGCGGCGGCGCAAACGGATTTGGTGATTGACATCAGCGGCTACTTCGCACCGTAAAAATTGGGCAAGTTTCATTTCCCGGATAACAGTTCGCTGCTTATTTCCATTTGTGATATGAAATTTGAAATTGGCCATTGACTAATCAGTTCAGGCATCTATCGGCAATCAATGACAAATGAAAAATTCCAATTGATCTATGGAAATTGAGAACGACTGTTATCCACTTTTCAGCACTTATGAAACTTGGCAAAAATTGGCCATTATTCAGGCGGAATGTTTTATTCCGACGGCGGAACCAGTTGAGATTGATACCTCAACATATTTTTTGCATCCTTTGCGGGATGTCTGCTTCACCAAGCTGAAAAGCGTTAAAATCTGATTGGGAGGAAGAAAAAACATGGTTAGCCAAACTGAAATTATCTGGAACGAATTTGGCGAACATCTGCACGCCTTCATCCGAAAACGGGTCAGAGACGAAACCATCGCTGACGATTTATTGCAGGACGTGTTTATGAAGATTCACGCCCGGATCGTCACGTTGCGGGAAGGCGAAAAGCTGCGCGCGTGGCTTTACCAAATCACGCGCAATGCGATCCTGGATTATTACCGCCGCCAGAAACCTCTCGAAGAATTGTCGGAAGATTTCATCGCCTCCGTCGCGCCTGAATCTGAAGCCTGGATCGAGTTGGCGCAATGCGTGCAGCCGCTGTTGCGGCAACTCCCCGAGCCTTACCGTGAGGCGGTCTGCCTGTCAGAACTGCAAGGGCTGACGCAGCAGGAAATCGCGCAGCGGCAAGGCATCTCTTTGTCTGGAGCCAAATCGCGCGTGCAGCGCGGGCGCGCCAAACTCAAAGAAGTTTTTCAGGAATGCTGCGCATTGGAATTCGATCAGCGTGGCAAAGTCACCGACTTCAATAGTTGCCAGCCCTCTTGCCGGTCTTGTGCCTGATGCGGAAACGCGCGAGCGTGAGCTTTTAACTGAAGCCCATTGTGGAATAACGAGGCTTTCTCGCATTTCCACAATGGGCTTTTGCGTGAGTGGGCAGGTCGCTCACGCTCGCGCGTTTTTTTTTCAAACGTCTTTGCGTCCTTTCGTGAGGAGTCGCGTCTGTAGCGGTGTAGCAAATGCTACGGACAAACTTTGACCGGAGGAAAGAAAGATGAAAGAGACAACGCAACCAATTGCAACGGGGCTAACGGCGATCAATCCCGCGACGGATATTGATAAAGTCCTTGAATCTCGTGACCGCAGTTTGGTCACCGATGCCAACCACGAAGCAGCAGCGTCGGCGTGTTGTTCGATCAGTGAACAGACTGCGTGCTGCGAACCTACCGAAAAGGCGGCGTGTTGCGGCACGGCCGGCTCTGGCGGATGCGGCTGCCGCTAGCGGAAACGTCAGCAACCGCTGAAAAAAATCTCAAACAGGAACAAGCAGGAGAAAAAACCATGATGAACTTTTCAATCATCAGGCAGGCCGTCGTGTGCGCGGCGCTGGCTGTTAGCAGTTGCATCGGCACGAGCGCGGCGTTCAAACCCGCGCTCGCCGCGCAACCCGACCGCACACACTGTATGCAAAACGCGGCTGCACCAGCCGCTGCGCGTTACTGTTCGGGAGTGCGCAATGCGCTCAACGAAGACAGGCTCAGCGCGGAACAACTCGTATTCATCGCGCAACGATTGCGCGAACTGACCGGCTGGCAATCGCTCGCTTTTGACAAAGACGGCTTTCTGGTTTGTCTCAACCCGCAAGCCATCAGCGGCGGTTCGGCGGCGGCGCGCAAGTTGTTGGGCGCGGCGCTGTCCAGCGAAGCGGCTTACGAACTGGAATCTCACCCCCGTTCGTCGGTGGTGAAATTTGCGCGGCTGGCGAATAAAACCGTTTATGTGAACCGGAACAGCGCGCTCACGATCACCAGTTATCCCGTACAAATTGATTTCAAAGACTTCCGATTTCTGCAAGGCGAAACTCCGGCGCTCGCGGCTTTCGATCCGGGAATTGCCTTGTTGCACGAACTCGCGCATGGCGTCTGGGAGTTGCCCGATGCCCTGTCGGAAGCGGAAGAGCCGGGGGCCTGCGAAAACTACATCAACCTGATTCGCCGCGAACTGCACTTGCCTGAGCGGCAACATTACAAGGTAAACGCACGCTGTCGTCTGAATTCCCGGTTACTGTTGGCCGAACTGCACTTCATTCAATTCACGGAAAAAAACGGCAGGCTCAGACGCAAACGCTTCTCTCTGAGTTGGGGCGCTTCGCTGGTCGGCGAATTGGCCGACGCCAGACTGGCGGCAGCGATGGTGCGCTAAGACGGCTAATAGTTCCATCTATTCAGTAATCACCAGGATCAAGGAGGAAAGGATTATGCAAAGACACATTCACAAGATGATTTTCACGCTTGCGCTGTTTGCCCTGTGCGCAGTGGGCGCAAGTCGCTTTGTTACCAAGTCCGTGGCCGGGCAAGAAACCAAAACCTTGCACGGCGCGGCGGCGCTCAATCAGTTAAAAAAAGACGGGCAATACGACTCGTTACAAACCGCAATGCAGCAGGCGCGACTGAGCGTCAGCCGAGAAACGGCGACGCCGCTCGGACGTTGGGCATGGCGCGCGCCGAATCCTTCGGCGGGATATGACGCTTACGTCACCGAAGCAGGCGTAAGCATTGCGGTGGAGAAGCAAAGCTACGTCAGCCTGCATTTGCGCAGCCTCGGTTACGGCGCGGCGCTGCACGGCGTAGCGGCGGGCGACATCAACGGCGACAAACAATCCATCACGATCACGCGCGACAATGTGCGCGAATGGTTCGTCAACACACCGGACGGCCTGGAGCATGGCTTCACGTTGGATGAACCGCCGTCGAACGCGCGGCAAAAAGGTTGGCCCTTGCGGTTGGCAATGCAAGTCAGTGAAGACTGGCAGGCGCTGGCCGATGAAGACGGCGCGCGCGTCTTCCTGCGCAACGAAGCCGGGCAGGTCGTCGAATACGGCAAGCTGGTCGCACGCGATGCGCGCGGCGTGAATCAGCCCGCGCGGCTCACAGTTGCTCATGAACAGGTCGTGATCGAAGTGGAAGACCACGATGCCGAATATCCGCTGACGATTGACCCGCTGTTCACCATGCAACGGCGCTTTATCGCGTTCGATGGCAAGTCGCTCGACTTCTTCGGTTACGCGGTGGCGCTCGATGGCGACACGGCGATCATCGGCGCGCCCGGCGCTGATCTGTCAAACATTGGCGGTGAAGGCGCGGCATATATCTTCGTGCGCAACGGCGCGGAGTGGACGCAACAGGCCAGATTGACGGCGGCGGACGCGAGGAACAGCGATTTCTTCGGCATCTCGGTCGCGCTCGACGGCGACACGGCGCTCGTCGGCGCAACGCACGCCGCACCTGACGACCTTTTTCCCAGCCGAGGTGGGGCATACATCTTCGTGCGCAACGGCTCCACCTGGACACAACAACAAAAACTCAATCCGGCTGACGGCGCGACGGGCGTGCGGTTTGGCGTGGCGGTGGCGCTGGACGGCAACACTGCGCTGGTCGGCGCGCCCGATCACAAGCTGCCGGGTATGAATGCCGCGACCGGTGCGGCCTTTGTCTTCACTCGCAGCGGCACGCAATGGACGCAGCAAATGAGTTTGCGCGCAAACGATGCAGCGGCGGCGGATCGTTTCGGCGAAGCCGTGGCCCTCGACGCCGACACGGCGCTCATTGGTGCGCCGGGCGACGACGTAGGAACGAACGCCGATCAAGGTTCGGCTTACCTGTTCACCCGCAACGGCACGGCGTGGACACAGCAACCGCGTCTCAACACTATTCCTGCCGCCGGCGATCATTTCGGCAATGCCGTGGCGCTCGCCGGCCACACGGCTATGATTGGCGCGCCGCTTTATGGCGACGATGATCGCGGGAAAGTTCTCACCTTTCGGCGTAATGCCGCCGGCTGGGCGCAAACCGATGGAACCGAAGCTCCACAGCAAGTGGCGGGCGGACATTTCGGCGTATCAGTGGCGCTTAGCGGCAATCTGGCAGTGATCGGCGAATCACTCGGTTCGTCTGACACGGGCGTGGATCAACGTTCGGCTTATGTTTTTGAAACCAGCAGTGAACACCGGCTGGTGCGGCGGCTCGGTGTAGAAATCAGCGCGGCGAATGATCGCTTTGGTTACGCGGTAGCGGTGGAAGGAAATACCATACTCGCCGGAGCTTATCGCGCGAATGCCGCGACCACCGGCGCAGCTTACGCTTATGTCTTGCACGACAGTCGCCACGGCGAACAGCAAAAGCTCGTAGCCGCTGACGGCGTCGCCAACGACCAGTTCGGTTTCGCGGTGGCGCTCGACGGCGACACGCTGGCGGTCGGCGCTCCTTACGAAAGAGGTGGCCAGGGAGCAGTTTACGTTTTCACGCGCACCGGCACGGCTCCCAATACGGCTTGGACGTTCCAACAGAAAATCTTCGCCGCCGACGCTGCGGCGCAGGATTATTTCGGCTGGTCAGTGGCGCTCGGCGGTGACACGCTGGCCGTCGGCATGCCGTTTGACGACATCAGTCATGGAGATCAAGGTTCGGCGTATATCTTCACCCGCAGCAGTGGCCGGTGGATGTTTCAAACAAAGCTGCTCGCCGCTGACAGCGTGGGCTTGGAAAATTTTGGCTTCGCCGTTGCGCTCGAGGGCGACACCGTGATCGTGGGTGCGCCGCGTGGCAAAAGGAATCCCTCACTCGGCCCGCGTGAAGGCGCGGCTTACGTTTTCATCCGCTCCGGCACGAACTGGATGTTTCAGGCGAAACTCCTCGCCAACGACGGCGAGCGGGATGATTTCTTCGGCGACGCAGTGGCGCTTGATGGCGACACGGTGGCGGTCGGCGCACCGGATGACGAAATCGGTACGAACGTAAGGCAAGGTTCGGTTTATCTTTTCACCCGCACCGGAGGGCTTTGGTCGTTCCGACAGAAATTAACCGAAGGCGGGAATGCCGCCGAATTTGGGCGCAGCGTGGCGCTGGCCGGCGTCGCGCGCGGCGGCGACACGCTGGTGGTCGGCGCGCCTAACGAGAAGATTGGCGAACATGATTACCAGGGCGCGGCTTATGTTTTTAGGCTTACCGGCGATAGTTGGGTGCCAACCCAGAAGCTGTTCGACCGTGACGGTGCCAGTCGTGATACTTTCGGTTTCTCGGTAGCGTTAAGCGGCGATACGCTGGTGGCTGGTACGCGGCCCAACGGCGGCAGCGGTGCGGCTTTCGTTTACACCCAACTCGGCCATTTCTGGTATCCGCAACCCAAGCTCACGGCCAGCGACGGCGTAGCAGGTGATTACTTCGGCTGGTCGGTCGCAGTCGGCGGCAACACCATCGTGGTCGGCGCGAGTGGTGACGACAGCCCCACGCAGCGCGATCAAGGTTCTGTTTACATTTTTGCCAGTGCGCTTTGTCCGCCCCTTTCGATTGCGCCCGCGAGTTTGCCCAATGGCGTAATCGGCAGCGCCTATAACCAACAACTCACCGGCAGCGGCGGCAGCGGCGTGGGAGATTATCTTTTCTCGGTCGCCGGCGGCACGTTGCCGCCCGGTCTGACGCTGACGCCCGGCACCGGCGTGCTCGCGGGGACGCCCACCGCGGCGGGAACCTGGCGCTTCACCATCACCGCCAGATTCAGCCTCAGCCTGTGCGCCGGCAGCCGCACGTATACGCTGACGATCACGTCGCCCTGCCCGGCGATCACGGTCAATCCGCCCACGCTGCCCAACGGCGCGGTGGGCGCGGCGTACCTGCAACCGTTTTCTGCCAGCGGCGGCTCGGGGCTGTACTCGTTCCGCGACATCGCGGGCACCTTGCCTCCCGGCTTGGTCGTAGGCGATGGCGCGTTGGTGGGCACGCCGACGCAAGCGGGCACGTACAATTTCACCATCCGCGCCACCGACGCCAATGGCTGTACTGGCACGCGCGTGTTCACCGTGACGGTGAACAGCGGCGTGGTCAACAACGGCTTGCAGTTCTATCCGCTGCCAAAACCCTTGCGCCTGCTCGATACGCGCCCGGGCCAAATCGGCTGCGATGCGCCCGGCGCGCAGATTCAAGGCAACACTTCCCGCACGCAACTGGCGCGCAGAGCTTGCGACGGAATCACCATTCCGGCGAACGCGATGGGTGTGACCGGCAACATCACGACTGTGCAATCGGGCGGCGGTTACTTGACGCTTTATCCGAGCGACGCACAGCAGCCTTTGGTTGCCAACTCCAATTACGCCGCGAACGAAATCATCAACAATGTTTTCACCGTCGGTTTGGGCAATGCCGATGGAGCATTCAAGATTTTCGTCACGTCCAACACGCACGTCGTGGTGGACATTACCGGGTATTACGCGCCGCCCGGCACCAACGGCTTGTATTTCCATCCGTTGCCGAAACCGATTCGGTTGCTGGAAACGCGCCCAGGTTTCAGCGGAGCGTTCACGCCGGGTGCGAAGCTCCAGGCCAATGCCGATACGCCGCAGCAAGCGCGCGTGGCGTATGACGGTGTGACGATTCCAGCCACGGCTTCGGCGATTGTCGGCAACGCGACCACGCTCAATGGTGGCGCGG
>CAZRXE010001037.1:0-4614 GCA_964603695.1 uncultured Heliomicrobium sp. | reverse complement strand
GTGCCTGCGGATTACGACGGCGACGGCAAAGCCGACATCGCCTTGTGGCGCGGCAAGGATACGAACTGGTACATCGTGCAAAGCGGCAATGGTGCGATCAAGACGATTTCGTGGGGCAATGCCGCATTTGATGACGTGCCGACGCCCGGCGATTACGACGGAGACGGCAAGGCCGATGTCGCCGTCTGGCGCGCAGCGTCGGGAGAATGGCTCATCAAAGGCAGCCGCGATGGATCGGTCGTGACCAGAACTCACGGACTGCCGGGAGACACGCCGGTGACGAACAAACCATAACCGGGCAGGGCTTCCGTCAGCATCAAAACAGGCAGGTCATTGCTGGCCTGCCTGTTTTGTTTTAGAGTGCCGCCGCTTTCAACCCACTTCCTTCCGGCGAATGGTGAAGCCGACAAGACGCGCCGTCTGATCCGTTTGATGGAGGCTCCACAAATTGTTCGATGAATAGCAAATGCCTGATTATCACGCTGCTCCTTTTGAGTTGCCGGCTGGTTATCGCGGTGCAAGGGCAAACCTTCAGCGCGCAAAAAGCGCTCGGCCAATACCAGCAATTCGTCTGGCTGGAACAACACGGTTTGCCGCAAAACACCGTGCAGGCCATCACGCGCACGCGCGACGGCTACCTATGGCTGGGCACGCTGGCGGGCCTGGCGCGCTTTGACGGCGTTCATTTCACTGTGTTCGATAACGGCAACACGGCGGAAATCAAAGGCAGTTACATCACTGCCTTGCTCGAAGACCGTGAGGGCCGGCTTTGGATCGGAACCGAAGGCGGTGGCTTGAACCTCTATCGCAACGGGCGCTTCAGCCATTACGGCCTTCAACAAGGCCTGCCCGACGATCACGTGCGCGCCTTGCTCGAAGACCGCGAAGGCAATTTGTGGATCGCCACCAACGGCGGATTGGTGCGCTTCAACAATGAGCGATTCACCGTCATCACCACGCGCGACGGTTTGCCGAGCGATCACGTCGGCGCGTTGGCAATGGATCGCGCGGGCGCGTTGTGGGTGGGAACGAGCGAAGGTCTGGCACGCTTCAAAGATGGGCATTTCACAAAGGTTGATGCACACGGGACATTGCCGAAAGATAACGTGCGTTCGCTGTATTTGGATGGCGCGGAGAATTTATGGATCGGAACCGATGAAGGCCTGGCGCGCTTCAAGGACGGGCGCTTCACCATCGAAGGCGTAAAGGACGGATTGACCCATCATCAGGTTTGGACGATCTATCAAGACCGCGACGAAAACGTCTGGGTGGGAACCATCGGCGGCGGCTTGTTCCGTTTCAAGGATGGCCGCGTTGCGCGCTATTCGACGAAAGACGGCGCGCCGGGAGATCGCGTCGTAGCCGTTTATCACGACCCGGAAGGCGATTTGTGGATCGGCACGGACGGCGGTTTGATTCAATTTCATCGCGGGCCTTTTCGTGCCTATACGCCGCAGGATGGCTTGGCGCAGGACTTCACCTCGGCGATTTATGAAGACTCCGCGGGCGCTTTGTGGGTCGGCGCGGTCGGCGCATTAAGCCGGTTCAAAGATGGTGTGTTCGCTGTCTACACGCCGCGTGATGGTTTGCCCACGCAGAACATCCGCTCGATTTGCGAAGACCGCGCGGGCAATTTGTGGCTGGGCAGTTACGGCGGCGGCATCGCGCGCTTCAAAGACGGGCGCTTCACGGTGTGGACGACCAAAGACGGTTTGGCGAACGATCTGGTTTACGGCGTGCTGGTGGATCGCGCGGGCGATGTATGGGTGGCGACGTTCGGCGGCGGCGTCAGCGTGTTTCGCAATGGTCGTTTCACCAACTACACCACACGCGACGGATTGGGCAGCAATTACGTCAAGACCTTGTTTGAAGACCACGCGGGCAAGCTCTGGTTCGGCACGCAAAGCGGCGGCATCAGTCAATTCGACAAATTCAACGGGGGACGCTTCACCACCTGGACAACGAAAGATGGTTTGGCCAGCGATTACGTGCTTTCGTTTTTCGAGGATCACGCGGGCAGTTTGTGGATCAGCACGCAGGACGGCGGGCTGAGCCGTTTCAAGAACGGCAAGTTCGCCGTCATTACCGCCAAAGACGGCCTTTACGACAATCTCGCGTTCAGAATGCTGCTCGATACCGAAGACGACAGAGGCAATTTGTGGATGAGTTGCAACAAAGGCATTTACCGCGTGAGCCTGAAAGAACTGAATGATTTTGCCGATGGCCGCGGCAAATCCGTCACCTCGTTTGCGTACGGCCTGGGCGACGGCATGCTCAGCCGCGAATGCAACGGCGCGTGTCCGGCGGGTTGGCGCACGCGCGACGGCAGGCTTTGGTTCCCGACCACGCGCGGCGTGGTGACGATTGACCCGCAACGTCGCAGCACACAGCCGCCAACGGTCGTCATCGAACAAGTGATGCTGGATCACGCGCCGCGCAGCCTCGATCACCTGTTACGGATTAACCCCGGCGAAGGAAATCTGGAAATTCAGTACGCGGCCTTGAGTTGGAATCGCCCGCAACAGATTCGCTTCAAATATCAGCTTGCCGGGTTGGACACCGAATGGACAGAGGCCGGAACGCGGCGCACGGCGTACTTCCCGCATCTGCCGGCAGGCAGTTACACTTTCAAGGTGATTGCCGACAACGGCGAAGGCGCTTGGAGCACGACAGGCCGAGAATTGCGGATTGTGGTGCTGCCGCCGTTTTATCGCACGTGGTGGTTTGTGGCGCTGGCAGTGATTGGCGTGACGGGGTTGGCGGCTTTTGCCTATCAATCCCGGCTGCGGCAATTGCGACGCGAACAGACCGCGCAGCAAGTCTTTGCGCAACAATTGATCGCTTCGCAGGAAGCCGAACGCAAACGCATCGCCTCGGAATTGCACGACAGCCTGGGGCAGCATTTATTGATTATCAAAAACCGCGTCGCGCTCGGTTTACGGCTGGCGGCAGAGCGAGACCCGGTCAAAGAACAACTGCACGAAATCAACGAATCCGCCACGCAGGCCATCAGCGAAGCGCGCGCCATCGCCCACAATTTGCGCCCGGTCAATGTCGAGCGTCTGGGGCTGACCGCCGTGCTCGAAGACATGATCGAAAAAGTCGCCGCCGCTTCGGGTTTGCAAATTTCCGCCGACATTGAATCGCTCGACGGCCTCTTCACGCCGGAAGCCGAAATCAGTCTGTTCCGCATCGTGCAGGAAAGCGTCAACAACATCGTCAAACACGCGCAGGCGACGAAAGCCTACGTCGAAATCTGGCGTGAAGACGGTCAATTGCGCGCGACGGTGCGCGACAACGGATGCGGCTTCGATCCGGCGGCGAACAAAAACGGCGGATTCGGATTGACAGGCATTGCCGAGCGCGTGCGCACCCTGGGCGGCGCGCATACGATCCATTCCGAGCCGGGAAAAGGAGCCACACTGAATTTCAGGATTCCCCTATGAGCACCCCAATCACCGTTTCCATTGCCGATGACCATCCGATCTTTCGCAAAGGTCTACGTGAAATCATCGGGGCTGAACCCGGCCTGAAGCTGGTCGCCGAAACCGAGGACGGCGAAAGCGCGCTGGAAAATATTCAATCGTTGCTGCCGCAAGTGGCCGTGCTCGACGTGGACATGCCGCGCAAAGACGGCATCGAAATCGCGCGCACCATAAAGCAATTGCGGCTCCCGGTCGGCGTCATTTTGCTGACCATGCACCGCGAGGAACGCTTCTTCAACGCCGCGCTCGATCTGGGCGTGCAAGGTTACGTGCTTAAAGACAGCGCCGCCGGCGAAATCGTCAGCGCCATCCGCTCCGTCGCCGCCGGGCAACATTACATCACGCCGCTGCTGACCGATTATCTGCTCAAGCGCCGCGCCGGCAAGCAAGCGGAACACGCAACCGGATTGTCCTCCCTGACCGAAGCCGAACGCCGCGTCCTCAAACTGGTGGCCGAATACAAAACCAGCAAAGAGATTGCCGACGATTTGTTCATCAGCGTCCGCACGGTGGATCGCCACCGCGCCAACATCGCCGACAAACTAGACCTTAAAGGCGCGCACGCTTTGTTGCAGTTTGCGTTGGCGCATTTGGGAGAGCTTTAGCCCGAATTTCTCAACGGTCTGAACAACAAAGCTCCTGAGCATGGTAGAAGTCGTTTTCAGAAAAAAAGTCTAAACCTGCAAGGAGGCGTTGATGAATATCGCAGAGCGTAAGAGTCAACCAATACCTTTAGATACATTACTTTGTGGATGGGATAAGCCGATGTTTTCACGTTTACTGGCCAGTCGTGGCACACTCCTTTTTTTCATGTCTCAGACGTTAATTATGACCGGGGTCATTGTGAGCGGCTACATCTTTCAGCTTGCCAAATCCCCACAGGCAATCGTCGTGAAGAAGATGTATGAGGACAGCGATACAATCGCCATCTTGCTAATCGCCATCGGTGTGTTGCTGGAGTGCCGTGAAATACTTCTGAAACGATTCCTAAGAGAGTGTCGAAAGGATGATGCCTCCCTGCATCTGAGCGCCGTAGATCATGATCTGGAGTATTACGGGGTGGTGCTTTTGATCCTTGGTTTGACCATGGAATTGATCGTTGCGATAACGAAATATCTAAACGAGCATG